>JAFWFI010000170.1 GCA_017515705.1 Bacillota bacterium | reverse complement strand
GGTGCTTATATTGCTGTTTAACGAAATAAGGAAAGCCGAAAAAAGCCATATTTTAATAAAAACGTGAAAAGTAAAATTCACGTTTTTATATTTTAGGAGGTGATTCAATGACACTCCTGGACCTTCAGAGAGCGCTGGACCGGATCCCGAATGTCGGGCCTGTAAACAAAGCCAGGCGGAGGGCGATCATCCAGCAGATTAACAGGCTGATGGCCGAAGAAGAAGGGAAGTAATAACCGGGGAAACGGGGAGAGGAGGCCGCTGATGAGGAAATGAAACAGATAACAAGGGATCAATACGTCCAGGGCGTGGAAGCAATCTACAGAGAGCAGCCGAAGTATAAGACCGGCGGAGACGGGTCCAACGGCGAATAATCAACCGGCATAAGTCCGGCGGTGGGACTGCTGGAGATCTGTGAGGTCTATGTGAGCGTAGATCATCGTCGTCTCCGGCTTCGCGTGGCCCAGGAGCGCCTGGAGGTCCGTGACGGGCATCCCTGCGCGGAGGCCAGCGGTCGCCATCGTGTGGCGGAGGACGTGAGGCGTACACTTTGCGCCGACCGGCTCCCGCCGCCGGATCTTTTTGATGATCTCCTGGAGGGCGCGGGTGGTCAGACGGCCTTCCGCGTTCCGCTTCCTTTCGGAAATGAAGAGCGGGGCCAGGTCGTCGGACCGGGTGCGGAGATATTTCCGAAGGAGAAACTCAGCGCGGGCCGAGAAGAACACCGTGCGGCACTTGTTTCCTTTTCCGTGGCGGATGAGGATGGACCTGTTGTTCCACTCCACATCCGTCAGATCCATCGCGGCGACTTCGGACACGCGGCACCCGGTACTGTAGAAGATTTCGATCAGCGCCTGCTCGCGGGGCGTCCGGCAGTTGTCGCGGAGCTGCTCCAGCTGGAAGGGCGTGAGCGGGATCCGCTGCGCCTGCTGGTATTTGATCTTCGAGACCTTCGCGACCGGGTTCCGGAGGAGATAATCATTATCGACCAGCCAGGAGAAAAAAGCATTGAGGACCCGGCGGATCCCGTCCAGCGAGGAGTCGCTGACGCGGCGGTGTGACTTATAAGCCGCAAGATATCCGCGGATGTCGTTGGAGGTGATGTCCTGGACCGGGCGGCGGACATAGTCGAAAAAATGTTTCAGGTGCTGCTGGTACTGGTAGATCGTACCGGCGGACATATTCTCCACGGTTTTGGAAGCCAGGTACCAGCTGACCACGGGCGGCTGATCGGTGACGATCAGATCCGCCTGGCGGCGGGAGATGGTGTAATCCACAGCGGTCAGATCGACGGCGCTGAGGACGTTGTGCAACTGCTCAGGTGGAAGCACTGAAGAAAGTTTCACAGCAAGATCGTTCCGGAATGATTCGCAAGACATTAAAAACACATCCTTTCCTTGTCTTTGACGGAAGGATGTGATATGATCATCTATGGTTGATGTGCTAACCCACATCTTCCGCCGGAGCGAAAGCGGGGACCAGCCGCTGACGCTCTTTTTTATTTTGTTCGATGCTATTATACAGCAATCCGGGCAAAATGGAAGGGGAACATGGAACTTTCGGAGGGAAGAGGTGAGCAGATGAAATGATAACTGTCGAAAGGTTTATCGAAGGGATCGAATCCATCTACAGGGAGAAACCGGAGTACAAGACGGGACACGACGGATCCGACGGGTTCTGTGACTGCATCGGGATGCCCCGGGGTGCCCTGAAGCGCGAAGGCGTGACCGGAATCACGAATATGAACGGCACGAACACGGCAGCCAGGAAGACGATCGTCGGGCTGGCAAAGATCGAGAGCTCCTCCCAGCTGTGCCTGGGCGATGTGGTCCTGAAGGTCCGGGACACGGATGATCCGGATATGCCGCTCCCGGACAAGTTCAGGAAGGGCGGCTCCGATTACGATCCAACCTGGGGCGAGACCAACTTCACGCACATTGGGACGGTCACCGGCGTGGATCCGCTTGAGATCACCCACATGACCAGCCCCACGGCGAAGAAAGACACGAAGATCGGAAACTGGGTATACTTCGGCGTGCTGCCATGGGTGGCAAGCGACGTGCCCGTGCCGGATCCTCAGCCGGAACCCGAACCCGGACCGGATCCTGAGCCGGCGATCCAGACGGCCACCGTGATGGCCCCGACCGGCGGCACGGTGAAGATGAGGGCGAAGCCGACCACCAGCTGCAGCCTGTACTGGGACGTGCCGGTGTTCTCCATTGTTGACGTACTCGAGAAGGACTGCGCGTTCAGCAGCGGGGAGAACTGGAGCAAGATCCAGTGGACCGGCCGGACCGGTTTCATGATGAGCAAGTTTTTGAATTTCAACACGACGATCCTGTGGACAGTCCATATCCCGCACCTGACCGAGGACCAGGCCCGGGCTCTGCTGGCGAGGTATCCCGGGAGCTGGATGATCAGTGAGGAAGGCGGTGCTGTTTTATGAACGTTTACCAGTGGCTCTGCGTCCTGGGAATCCCGGGGATGATCGCGGGGCTATTCGCATTTATTAAGGTGCAGATCGCTACAAACAAGGCCATAAAATTGGGCCTGCAAGCGATCCTGCGGGATAGGTTGCTGCAGGCTTATGAGTTTTATGCCAACAGAGGGTACGCGGACTATGATGAGAAATCAAACGTCCGGAACCTGTACGACCAGTATGAGATTTTAGGACCGAACGGCATCATGGAACTGAAGCACCAGGATTTTCTGCACTTGCCGGATCATCTGGCCGGTGCGAATAATGGAGGAGGAAATGGATGATGAAATGGAGCTGGAAAGAGTTTCTGATCGCAATGGGGATTCGCGCCTTGAGGACTTTTGCTCAAGCCTTTGCCGGCGCTCTGACAGTTGGGGCACTTTGGACAGAGATCCAGTGGATCCCTGCTCTCTCTGCAGCTGGTGTGGCCGCTGTGTACAGCATCTGTATGTCGCTTGTGACAGGCCTCCCGGAAGTTCCGGAAGCAAAACAAAAGCCGCCTGCGGAGGCTGATGAGAACACTGAGGAAAATGACGCGAACGGATGAAAATTGATGAGATCTAACGAACCCCGGGAGAAATCCCGGGGCTTTTTTTGTACCCGAAAAACTTGGTCTACTACCGAATTACTACCGAGCAAAAACCTGCAAGCCTTTGTTTTCCGTCTTAGTTCCATGACTACGAATCAAAAGGTCGTGGGTTCGAATCCCGCCGGGCTCACCAAGAAAAAGACCCTCGAAGCCAAGAGAAATCAAGGCGCCGGGGGTTTTCTTCGTTTTGGTCGTGCCTGGCTAAAAATACCGGAAAATACGGTCCAAAACCGGACTACTACCGAGCTACTACCGAGTTGAAATATCCACTTTAAGAGGGCACCAGG
>JAFWFI010000169.1 GCA_017515705.1 Bacillota bacterium | reverse complement strand
GCCGCGCTTCAGCATGGAAGGGAGAGCGATGAGCCCCATGGTGATGGTGGCAGGTCCGCTGCCGCCGCACATGGCGCCGAAAATCGCACAGATTACGACTGTGCCCATTGCCAGACCCCCACGGATGCCTCCCATCCATTTATAGAGCATTTCGTAGAGGTCGTCTGCGATCCCTGATCGCTGCAGTATGTTGCCCATTAGCAGGAACATGGCAATGGCCAGGTATGTGTCGGTGGAGAATGTGCTGAAAGCCGAGTTGGCCAGCACGTAGGTGCCGTCAAATCCCCAGATGATGATGATAGCGACGGTGGCGATGCCGCCCAGAGCCAGCGCTACCGGAATCCCCAGGAACAGGCAGGCGATCATAACACCGAACAGGAGCGCAAAGCACCAAAGCGGATAGGTCATGATTCGTCACTTCCTTTCAGTTCGGGAACTCCTGTATCCAGGATCCTCAGGTCTTCCGATTCGCCCGTCACCACGGCGATGATGTCATGAAACAGCTTGGCGATCGCCTGCAGCAGGATCAGGCATGCACCGATGGGAATGACGGTCTTGATATAATACAGGGGCGGTGCGAATACCGTGGCCGCCCGTTCATGAAATGCCCAGGAGTCGAAGGCCGCGATAAAGGTTTGATACACCAGCAGCACCATGAAAATCAGGTACAGTCCGCAGGTCAGAATGTCCACGATCGCCTTGGTCCGGTCGGACCAGGAACCGTAGAACACGTCTACGCGGACGTGCTGGTTGTACAGCATGACGTACCCGCCGGACAGGGCGCCCAGCGCACAGAGGAACTGCTTGGACATATCCAGCGCCCAGATGGTGGGGCTGTTGAATCCGTACCGCGCAACGACCTCGAAGGCCATACAAAACAAAATAGCCAGCAGTACGTATTTGGCGATACTGCCGACAAAGTCATCGACGGTATCGATGATTTTTCGGATTTTTCTCAGAACATTTAATGCTTTCAATTTAATCTAGCTCCTTTTCCTGAAAAATCGGGAGGAAGAGATCCCGCTCTTCCTCCCAACTCAACACTTATGATTCACTATCAGTATTGGAGTCTTTTACTGAGCAGCTTTCCAGGCCTTCAGGATGTCGAAGCCTTTCTGTGCTTCCGGATACTGTTCTTCCAGGGAAGCCAGCACCTTGTCGCCTGCATCGTAGAATGCCTGCAGTGCATCGCCTTCCACTACCGCATATTCAACGCCGTATTCCTGAGCTTTTGCCAGGGAATCTTCGTCAATCTTTGCAGCTGCTTCCATGGTGGAAACGAAGGAATCTTCCAGAGCCTGGTTGACCTTTTCCTGGAGTTCCGGTGTCAGGGATTCCCATGCCTTCATGCTGAACAGGAAGTTACAGGGAGCGCCTGCACAACCGGCCGGCTGCATAACGTACTTGGTGACTTCTTTCAGGGAAGAGGTTTCCAGTTCAGCTACGGAATAGATGTAGCCGTCGATGGTTCCCAGCTTCATGCCCATGTAAATGTCGCCGCCGGACATCTGAACCGGGGAGCCGCCCAGTTCCTGAACCAGCATCGCATAAGTTGTGGATGCACGGACTTTCTTGCCCTTCAGGTCATCCGCGGAGGTGATCGGGAAGTCTGTCATTAAGCAGTACTGTCCTTCACCGTTCCATGCGCCGTAGTAAATGCCGGCTTTTGCATATTCTTCTCTCAGATAGTCGATCATGCCGCCGTCATATAAGCAGCTTTTCAGATCATCCAGTGTAGCCCACCAGAAGGGGATACCCTGTTCCGCATAAGCTGCCGGTACGATAGCAGCCGTGTCGTTCGGAGCGGATAATGCGCAGTCCAGGATGCCCTTGGACAGGGAAGCCGGCATCTGGCCGGTTTCGCAGATAGCGCCCGGAGCATAGTACTCGAACTGGATCTGTCCGTCGGTTGCTTCGGTGATCGCTTCGCAGATCATCGGCATATGCAGGTCATAAGCCTGGTCACCCGGCGGATAAGCACACTGTACTTTGAATGTGTAGGTCTGGTCCGCACTGGCTTCTTCGCCGCCGCCGCTGTCGCCGCCGCAGGCTGCGAATGTCATCACTACCAGAGACAGAACCATTGCCAGAACCAATAATTTCTTGAATGATTTCATGATTTCTCCTCCTTTTGACATATGGTTTTCATAAATCCTTAATGCAATTGTAATATTTTTTGAAATCTGTCACAACTTTTCTAACCTTTTCCGGCTTTGCTTTGCCTCACGAAAAACGAAGAAAAACACGCAAAAACACCATATTTCCACTCTAAACCCCTGGGTAATTTCCGAAAAATAGCCGGTTTTTGAAACGGGTTATCCGACAGGAGAAAATCAGTGCTTTCACAGGCAAAGACAGGATTTATCTGAATTAAATAGTGGATTTTTTCATTTCGTTGAAGTTAATTCGGCAATTTCGAATTCCTGGTAGATTTTCTTCAAAATCCGCATAGGCAACGAAAAAACCGCTGCTTCTGCAGCGGTTCTTTTCTGGTGATTCGTATTGGACTTGAACCAACGACCTTCTGGTTGTCACCCAGACGCTCTCCCAGCTGAGCTAACGAATCACACTTCTTATGACAGCATTTATTGTACCACACTCCGCACCGTTTGAAAAGACCCAAATGCAAAAAGACGTCCGCAGACGTCTTTTCGCAATGTGTGAAAACCTTTATGCGTTCGGAACGATGCCGCTTCGTTCCTGGAATATTTCATATTATCTCAGGGACAGCAGCCCCAGGGAAATCTGCGGGATGAAGGTCAGTGCCAACAGCACGACGATCATCACGGCGATCATTGGCATGATC
The DNA here is from genome assembly GCA_017515705.1 of Bacillota bacterium. Taxonomy (GTDB): domain Bacteria; phylum Bacillota; class Clostridia; order Peptostreptococcales; family Anaerovoracaceae; genus RUG14258. The sequence goes on along the minus strand of JAFWFI010000169.1, from coordinate 7,455 downwards.
TTGGCGGCGATCCGCTCGATGGATACCTTCCCTACTGCAGATGCATAGAACAGGTTTGCGCCATACGGCGGCGTGATGAAACCGATAGCAAGGTTCACGGTCATGACGATACCGAACTGGATGGGACTCATGCCCAGGCCTGTGACGATGGGCAGCAGAATCGGTGTCAGGATTACCGTGGACGAAATGTTATCGATGAAGCAGCCGATGACTAACAGCAGTAAGTTGATCATCAGCAGGATCAGGATCGGGCTGGACAGATTCAGGATGGAACCCGCCACCTTGGCCGGAACCTGAGCCATGGTCAGGTATCTGGCAAATGCCAGGGACAGACCTACCAGGAAGGTAGTCTGGCCGTTGATCAGAACGGTCTCTCTCAGGGTAGCGTAAATGCCCTTCAGATCCAGTTCCTTGTAAACAAACACGCCGATGATCAGCGAGTAAACGATGGCTACAACAGCGGACTCCGTCGGTGTGAAGATGCCGCCGTAAATGCCGCCCAGGATGATGACCGGGACCAGCAGGGCCCAGATGGAATCCTTCAGCCGGGTCAGCAATGTCTTCAGATTGAATTTCTTTAACGTGCCGTAGCCGTATTTTCTCGCCACTACATAGTTGACCAGCATTAGTACCGCGCCAATCAGGATGCCCGGGATGATACCGGCGATAAACATGTCGCCGATGGATGCCCCGGAAACTACGCCGTAAATGACGAAGGGGATGCTGGGCGGGATGATAACGCCAATGGTGCCGGATGCCGCGGTCAGCGCCGTTGCATACGCGTCATCGTATCCGTTTTCCTTCATTTCCGGAATCGTGATGGATCCGATGGATGTAACGGTGGCCGGCGCGGAACCGGACAGCGCCGCGAAGAACATGGACGCCACAACGGTTACCATACCGATACTGCCCTTGATGTGACCTACCAGCGCATCCGCTGTATCCAGCAGACGCCGAGAGATCCCGCCGGATTTCATCAGGTTACCGGCAAAAATGAAGAAGGGAATCGCCATCAGCGGGAAGGAGTTCAGTCCCCCGAAGCAGGCGGAAGGAATCGTGGTCATGTCAATGGTAGTGGTAAAGTACATGACCAGGGCAGTGGACGCGCCCAATGCGATACCGATCGGAGTGCCGATCAGCATCAGGACGGCCAGACAGCCGAAAAGCAGCAATACTGTGCTAAGCATCCGCCTCGCCTCCCTTCTCTTTCTTCAATGCTCTGAAATCAATGATAATGTTCTGGATCATCCGGAAGACCATCAGAATCATGCCCACGGGAATGCCCGCATAGGGAATCCACATGGGAATGCCGCTTCCGGTACCGATTTGCCCTCCCTGCATAACGCTGTTGGTCAGGATCAGGGAAACATAAACCATGAACAGGGCAAAAATTAGCCAGGCGATGGTAGACAGAACCAGACAGAGCCGCTGTCCCATCTTTGGCAGACGGTTGACCAGAAAGTCGATCCGGATATGAGCTCTTTCCTTGGTGGCAAAAGCAGCACCGACCCAAATCAGCCAGATGAACATAAACCGGGCAATCTCCTCACTCCAGGGGAGAGGGGTCTTCAATACAAAACGGGTAATGACCTGGGCGAATACAATCGCCGTAGCCACCGCCATCAGTACGACCAGAAAGACTTCTTCCAGCTTATCATTTAAAACTCGTAACACTTTCATTTCTTATTCTCCTAAGGGTCGGTTGGTCTGCGCAGGGAGCGATCCCCCGCGCAGACCAGAGTTCAAAAGATAATGCTATTATATGGTTAACACTCTCTAAATCAATTGATCCAACTCTTATTTGTTGTGAGCTGCAGCCATGTCGATCAGTTCCTGACCATAGGTTTCAGCAGCGGTCTTGTATACGGTGTCGATCGCAACCTGCTGGAATTCCTTCTTGGCTTCATCGGAAAGTTCATTTACAGCTACGCCGGCATCCGCGATGTCTTTTGCATAGTCGGTGTTCTGCTGGGTGATGATTTCTCTCTGACGGTCTCTGGTCTTAATAGCCGCATCCTGAATCAGAGTCTGATATTCTTCCGGCAGGGAATCCCAGAATTTCATGGAAACCATGATCGGAGCCGCAGTGTATACGTGTTCACTGATGGTCATGTACTTCTGAGCTTCATACAGTTTGTTGTTGTAGATCATAGCGGTCGGGTTTTCCTGGCCGTCTACTGTACCCTGCTGCAGAGCGGTGAATACTTCGGAGAAGTTCATCGGTGTCGGGATTGCGCCCAGAGCGGTGAAGTATTCCAGATGCAGTGTGTTGGTCATGGTACGGATCTTCATGCCCTTCAGGTCAGCAACGCTTTCGATCGGCCGCTTGGAGTTGGTGATGTTTCTGAAACCAACATCCGGAATCGCCAGGATCTTAACGCCGATCTTTTCTTCGGTCAGTGCGCTCAGCTGTTCACCAAAGTCGCCGTCCAGCGCTTCATGAGCAGCATCCAGGGATGTCCACAGGTAAGGCAGGCCTACCAGGTTCCATTCTTCAACGAAACCGGCGATGTCTGCGTCGGAACCCCAGGCCATTTCAACGCCGCCGGTACGCATTGTTTCAATACATTCCGGAACTGCGCCCAGCTGGGAGTTCGGATAGAGTTCTACGGTGATCGCGCCGTTGGAGCCTTCTTCTACCATCGGTACGAAGACTTCTTCCGCTGCGATGTGGGAAGCGTGGCTTTCCGCTACGTCATAAGCCAGGCGGATGGTGTAAGTCTGGCCGTCGGTGCTGCCTTCGGAAGAGCTGTCGCCGCCTCTTGCGCCGCAGCCTGCTGCGAAGATGGAGAATACCATTACAGCAACCATGATCCATGCAAATCTTTTCTTCATTGTTTTTCCTCCTTGTTTTAAAAAAAGCAGATGCGTTTGTCAGTCCCTTACTCCAGTGAGAAAGTCTCTGCTGCGCCCAGATAGGTCTTCACTACTTTGATTCTCTGGATGTCGTTTTCCGGTACTTGGAAAACATCCCGGTCCAGAACGGCAAAGTCGGCCAGTTTTCCTTCTTCCAGAGTTCCTTTGATGTTCTCTTCGAAGGAAGCGTATGCGCCGTTTTTCGTGTACAGAGACACTGCCTCAAAACGAGTAAGCTTATTCTCAGGATGCCATCCGCCCTCGGGCGCCTCGTCGTAACCCTTCCGGGTCACAGCGGCGTAGATGCCCAGCAGCGGATTGATCGGTTCCACGGGAGCATCGGAGCTTCCCGTCAGGACCAATCCTGCATCGACTAACCGTTTCCATGCGAACAGGTATCCTGCCCGCTCGCCGACTCTGGAATCCGACCAGCTGATATTCGTCGAAACGTAAGTCGGCTGGACGTCGCACATCATCGGCAGTTTTTTCATCCGTTCGATCAGGTCCTCCCGCACCAGGGATGCGTGGATCAGACGGAACCGGATGTCCTCTTTCGGATTTTTATAATAACTCTCTTCCAGGGCCGTCACGGCCATGTCCACCGCCTCGTCGCCGATGGCGTGGATGCCGATCTGGATGTCCCTGTCGTAGGCTGTTGCGATCAGTTTGTTGAGTCCTTCCTGGGTGTGGATCATCACGCCCCGCTGGGAAGGATCGTCGTGGTATGGCTGGCTGAACCGCGCGGAACGGGCGCCCAGGCTTCCGTCGGTATAAATCTTGTAGAAACCGAATTTCACCATCTCGTCCCCGAGACCGGTGCGGATGCCCATGGGCGGGAATTCATCGTAGCCGATGTAGATTCTCACCGGCAGCCGGCCTTCGTCCCGCAGGTCCTGGTAGACCCGTGTGGACTCCAGCAGGTTCACCGACTTTCCCTGGATCGGGTGGATGCCGGTGATGCCATAGCGCACTTCTTCCTGAAGCGCTTCCGCCACCATTTCCTTGATCTTGCTGTATTCACCGCCGCTCTTTGCTGCGTTGACGACTTTTGTTGCGGCCAGTTCCCCCATCCTTCCGGAGGGTTCCCCGTCTTCCCGGTATTCCACCGACTCCATTTCACCGTCTGCCCTGCTGCCGATCCCCGTCATGGCCAGCGCCTTGCTGTTGGCTACGTTGACGTGAAGACAGTAGCGGGTGATGAGTACCGGATGGTCCGGCGCCGCCTCGTCCAGGTCTTCCTTCGTGGGGATTTCCGGTACCGGAAACCGTTCCTGGTCAAAGCCTGCGCCCTGGATCAGTTCTCCTTTGGGTGTAACGGCTGCCCGCTCCCGGATCTTCTCCTTGAGTTCCTCCACGGAATTCGCTTCCCGCAGGTTCACCTTCGCCAGGTTCCCGGCGTAGGCCTGGACATGCTGATGGGCGTCGATAAAGCCCGGCAGCACCGTACAGCCCTTCAGGTCCACGACTTCCCCGCCGTGTTCCCGGGCAATTTCCTGTGCTTCTTCCGCAGTGGTCAGCTTCCAGATCCTGTCGCCCCGCGTTACCAGGGCCTCGAAGCATTCCCCTTCTTCCCGCATGGTATAAAAGGATGCATTCATGAATGCTTTTACCGGCAGTTGGAACATATTCTCACTTCCTTATTTCTCATAAACGAGCTTTCCGCCCAGATAGGTTTTCTCTACCGTCACGTCCTTGATCTCCGAATGGGGGATCTCGAAAACATTCCGGTCCAGAATGACGAAGTCCGCATACTTGCCTTCTTCGATGGTGCCCTTCACATCTTCTTCGTAGGATGCATACGCCGCATTTTTGGTGTACATGCAGAGGGCTTCATAAGGAGTGACCCGCTGCTCCGGATACCAGCCGCCTTCCGGGTAACCGTCCATTCCCTGACGGGTCACGATGGCATACGTCCCTTTCATGGGATCGAAGGTCTCGATCGGGGAATCCGATCCGGCGGTGATAATGAAGCCTTCGTTGAGAAAGCTCTTCCATGCGTAATTGTATTTCGCCCGTTCCGGACCCACGCGGGTCTCGGACCAGCGCACGTTGGTGGAAACAAACATGGGCTGGATGTCCAAGATCACCGGCAGCTTTTTCATCCGGCGGATAATGTCCTCGTTCACCAGGGACATATGGATCATCCGGAACCGGACGTTTTCCATCGGATTGGCCGCATAGGCTTTTTCCAGGGATTCCACCACCATTTCGATGGCGCGGTCGCCGATCTGATGCACGCCGATCTGAAGGCCCATGTCGTAGGCCTCCTTTACCAGCGCATCCAGCTCTTCCTGTGTATGGTTCGTGATCCCGATCTTGGTGGGATCATCGGTGTATGGCTCATTCAGCAGAGCGGTCCGGGCACCCAGGCTCCCATCGGTGAAGAGCTTGTAGAAGCCGTATTTCACCATGGAGTCTCCCAGCCCGTGGCGCATGCCCAGTCCCGGCAGCGCATCGTAGCCGAAATAGATCCGGGCGGTCAGCCGTCCCTGGTCGTTCAGGTCCTGGTACAGTCCCAGGTCCTCGAACAGGTCCACATGCTTCGCCTGGATGGGGTGTACGCCGGTGAGCCCGGCCTTGTTCAGGTCATGGCAGGCCATTTCCAGCGCGTTCAGCTTCTGTTCCCGGGTCGCCATGGGGTCGGGGATCAGGGCGGACATATCCGCCGCCACCTGGTCCATGATCACCCCGTTGGGTTCGCCGTTTTCGTCGTATAATACGGTATTGTCCACTTCCGGGACATAATCCCTGTCGATGCCCGCCAGCTTCAGCGCCAGGCTGTTGGAGCAGTTGATGTGCAGGTCGTAGCGGGTAATCAGCACCGGGTTTTCCGGCGCTGCTTTGTCCAGATCATACCGGGTCGGCAGTTCCTTCACCGGGAAGTCCTCGTGGTCGAAGCCCGTGCCCTGGATCCATTCCCCGGGCTGCAGGGTCGCTGCTTTTTCAGCGATTCTTGCCTGAAGTTCTTCCAGGGATTTGGTACCCTTCAGGTTCAGCTTTGTCAGGTCCTTTGCGTAGGAATAGAGGTGCTGGTGGGTATCGATAAAGCCCGGCAGCACGGTCTTCCCGCCCAGGTCCACCACTTCGTCCGCAATGGCCTTTGCTTCTTCATCTCTGCCGCAGCAGATGAAATTGCCGTCCTCCACCACGAATGCGCGGATGGTTTCGCCTTCTTCTCTCATGGTGTAGACTACACCGTTCACGTAGGCTGTTCTCATGATCTGTTCTCTCCTGTTTATTTTTATCCGAAACAATTCCGGCAGATGCGGTTTTGTTTCCATGTAATGCGAAACTTTTCTTATAACCCATTATATTTCCTGAGATTTTTTGTTTCAATTCGTCGTACGTTTCCGTACGGCCGTTTGCCGAATGATAAAAAGAGTAATGAAAGTAAAAACAGCGTATTAACCCTCGAAATACTAAAGATTTTTGGGATAATACGCCGATTTTTCAGCATTGAAATAATATTACAAAAGTATTTCATTCCTGTGTATATGATGAAAACGGTTTCACTTCTGCCGTGCGCGCTGCTTCATCCGCTGTTCATGGTCCAGGATGCGTTTTCTCAGCCGGGTGCTCTCCGGCGTGACTTCCAGCAGTTCATCTTCCTTCAGGAATTCCAGGCACTGCTCCAAGCTCATCCTTTTCGCCGGCGTCAGCCGCAGGGCTTCGTCGCTCCCCGCCGCCCGGGTGTTGGTCACATGCTTCTTTTTACAGACGTTCACCACGATGTCTTCACTCTTGGGAGAAACGCCCACAATCATCCCGGCATACACCGGCGTCTGGGGTTCCACGAAGAGCGTGCCCCGGTCCTGGGCGTTCCACAGGCCGTAGCCCACCGCTTCACCGGTTTCGAAGGCGATCAGAGACCCTCCGGTCCGGGTGGGGATGCTGCCCTTATAGGGCTGGTAATCCTCGAAGACAGAGGTCATAATGCCCTCTCCCCGGGTATCCGTCAGGAACTCGTTCTTGTACCCCAGAAGGCCTCTGGCGGGCACCAGGAGCTCCAGCCGGGTCCGGCTGCCGATGGGGGTCATGGACTGCAGTTCCCCTTTCCGGGGACCCATCTTTTCCATGACGGCGCCCACGCTTTCCTGAGGCACGTCGATGACCACGCGCTCGATGGGTTCGCACTTCTTCCCGTCGATTTCCTGAAACAGCACGCGGGGAGTCCCCACGGCGAATTCATAGCCTTCCCGGCGCATGGTCTCGATCAGAATGGACAGGTGCATTTCGCCCCGTCCCGCCACCGCAAAGGAATCCGTGGTCAGTTCTCGCACCTTCAGCGAAACGTCCTTCAGCAGTTCCCGCTCCAGCCGGTCCCGCAGGTTCCGGGAGGTCACGTAGGTGCCTTCTCGCCCGGCGAAGGGGCTGTCGTTGACGCAGAACACCATTTCAATGGTGGGCGGGGAAATCTTGACGAAGGGCAGGGGTTCCGGCGTATCCGGCGCGCAGACAGTCTCTCCGATGGTGATCCTGTCGATGCCGGAGAAGCAGACGATGTTGCCGGCGGAGGCGCTCTCCACCGCTTCCTTGCCCAAATCCTCGAATTGATACAGGTTGGAGACCTTTCCCTTATACCGGTTCTCCGGGTGATGG
>JAFWFI010000023.1 GCA_017515705.1 Bacillota bacterium | reverse complement strand
GACAAGCCGAAAGTCGTATTCGACTCCCTGGGATTCCTGAGAAGGGAACTGGCGGACCGGATGGGCATGCTGGACAAAAACCAGTACAATTTCCTGTGGGTCACCGATTTCCCGCTGCTGGAGTACAATGAGGAAGACGGCCGGTATTATGCGATGCACCATCCTTTCACCATGCCGAATCCGGACGACCTGGAATTCCTGGAATCCGATCCCGGCAGAGTCAAGGCACTGGCTTACGATATCGTGCTCAACGGCGTGGAACTGGGCGGCGGCAGCATCCGTATCCACGACCAGAATATCCAGAAGAGAATGTTTGAAGCGCTGGGCATTTCCGAAGAAGACCAGGAAAAGAAATTCGGGTTCTTCGTGGAAGCCCTCAAATACGGCACCCCGCCTCACGGCGGACTGGCCTACGGCCTGGACCGGCTGGTCATGCTGCTGTCCGGCAGCGACAGCATCCGGGAAGTCATCGCCTTCCCGAAAAACCAGAATGCGGTCTGCATGATGAGCGGAGCGCCCGGGGACATCGACGAGGTGCAGCTGGAAGAACTGGCGATCCGGCTGGATTTAAAGGAGAAAGAAGACATTGAGTGATTACCGCGGCATCGGGGTTCTGGGCGGGTCCTTCAACCCAGTCCATAAAGGGCACATATTCCTGGCGGAATACGTCCGGGAGACCTGCCGCCTGGAAAAGGTTTTGATGATCCCTACCGGGGTGCATCCCTTTTCCACGAAACGAAAAAACGTTCCGCCGGGCATCCACCGGCTGAACATGATCAAACTGGCCATCGAAGACGCACCGGGGGTGGAGGCATCGGACATCGAGATCCGGAAGGAGGAGCCCTCCTACACCTACATCACCCTGACGGAACTGAGAGAGCAATACGGAGAAGAAACACCCATCCATTTCATCGTGGGAACGGATGAACTGATGACGCTGAACAAGTGGTACTGTGCGGACAAGATCGTTCAGGAATTCGGCCTCATCGTGGGGATCCGGCCTCATTTTGAGAAAGACCGCATCATGGAAAAGGTGCGGGAGATGGAGGAGGAGCACAGCGCCAAGATCCTGCTGGTGGACCTGCCGGCGCCGGATGTATCGTCCACGCAGGTGCGGGAAGCCCTGTTGAAAGGGGAAGATGCTTCCGGAATGATCTCAGAAAAAGTGCTGGCCTATATCCGCGAAAACGGCCTGTACAAGCCGGAAGAGGTAACATGATATGAACAACGAAGAAATCATGGAACTGCTCCGGCAGCGGCTCAAGCCCAGCCGCCTGCAGCATACCTTAGGCGTGCGCGACATGGCGGTGAAACTGGCGAAGATCCACGGAGCCGACGTCCAAAAAGCGGAAACGGCAGCCCTGCTGCACGATTTCTGCAAGAACCTGAACGTGGAAGAGTCCAACGCCATTGTGGAACAATACGGCCTGGGCGAACAATACCTGAATAATACAGCGCTGGCCCACAGCCAGACGGCGGCGGCAGTGCTGGAATATGAATATCATCTGACGGACCGGGAGATCCTGAATGCCATCCGGAACCATACGGTGGGGGACATTGGGATGAGCCTGCTGGAAAAAATCATTTATACTGCGGACGCCGTGGAAGAGGGACGGTCTTATCCCGGCGTGGAGGAACTGCGGCAGCTGGCCCTGGAGGACATCGACAAAGCCTGTTCAGCCCTTCGGGACCGGAGCATCCGGTACGTCTTAGCGAAAGGAGAGAAAATGGATAACAAAGCAATTGCATGGAAGGCAGCGGAGGTGATCGACAGCAAGAAGGGGCAGGATATCACTTTGATCGACATTTCCGGCACTTCCGGGTTTGCGGACTACTTTGTGATCACCCATGCACCGTCGGAACGTCTGATGAAGACGATCGCGGATGAAGTGGAAGATAAACTGGCGGAACTGGGCGTGTTTATGAAGCACAGCGAAGGCAAGAACGGTTCCGGCTGGATTCTGATGGATTTTGGCGACGTGATCGTGAATGTGTTTACGGGTGAGCAGAGAGACCGGTACAATCTCGAAAAGATCTGGGGAGACTGCGAGATCATCCGGTACGAGCATGAAGAAAAGAACGAATAAGAGAGGTTTCAAAATGGCTTATTATGATTTTAAATCGATCGAATCCAAATGGCAGAAGAAGTGGGAAGAGGCAAATCTGTTCAAGACCACGGAAGATGACAGCAAGGAAAAGTATTACGTGCTGGAAATGTTCCCGTATCCCTCCGGCAAACTCCACATGGGTCATGTCCGGAACTATTCCATCGGTGACGTCGTAGCCCGGTTCAAGCACATGGCGGGCTATAACGTGCTGCATCCCATGGGATACGATGCGTTCGGCTTGCCGGCGGAAAACGCTGCGATCAAGCACGGTGTGGAACCGGCAAAATGGACCTGGTCCAACATGGAGGAAATGACCACGCAGCTCAAGCGCATGGGCCTGTCCTATGACTGGGACCGCGCGGTGGCGACCTGTCACGAAGAATACTACCGCTGGATGCAGTGGATCTTCATCCAGTTTTATAAAAAAGGCCTGGCCTACAAGAAAGAAAACCCGGTCAACTGGTGCCCCAGCTGCCAGACCGTACTGGCGAATGAGCAGGTCGTGGACGGCTGCTGCGAACGCTGCGGAAGCGTCGTGGGCAAGAAGAACCTGTCCCAGTGGTACCTGAAGATCACGGATTATGCGGATCGTCTGCTGGACAACCTGGACAAACTGGAAGGCTGGCCCAACAAGGTCAAGGTCATGCAGCGCAACTGGATCGGCCGTTCCGTCGGTGCGGAAGTCGACTTCAAGGTCAAGGACCTGGACAAGACCTTTACCGTATTCACCACCCGGATCGACACGATCTACGGAACCACCTTCATGGTCATCGCGCCGGAACATCCGGAAGTGGAAAACCTGATTGCCGGCATGGAACAGGAAAAAGCGGTGCGCGCGTACATTGAAGAAGCGTCCCACAAGAACGACATCGAGCGGACCTCCACCGTGACGGAGAAGACCGGCGTCTTCACCGGACGGTATGCCATCAACCCCTTCACCGGGAAGGAAATTCCGATCTATGTAACGGACTACGTCCTCATGGGCTACGGAACCGGTATCGTAATGGGCGTACCGGGCCACGACCAGAGAGACTTTGACTTTGCCAAAAAGTTCGGCATCGACATCATTCCGGTAGTAGATCCGGGCGATCCGGATATAGACATCAACAACCTCCAGCAGGCTGCTGTTGCCGAAGGTATCATGATCAATTCCGGCGAATACAACGGCATGAACAACAAGGATGCCATCAAGAAAATGACGGATGTCGTGGAAGAGAAGGGCATCGGTAAAAAGTCCATCAACTACCGTCTGAGAGACTGGCTGATCTCCCGTCAGCGTTACTGGGGAACGCCGATCCCGATGATCTGGTGCGACGACTGCGGCTGGGTGCCGGAGAAGGAAGAAAACCTGCCGGTGATCCTGCCGACGGACGTGGAATTCACCGGAAAGGGCGAATCCCCAATCGCAACCAGCAAGACCTTCGTGGACACCAAGTGCCCCTGCTGCGGCAAGCCGGCGAAGCGCGAAATCGATACCATGGATACCTTCCTGGATTCTTCCTGGTACTTCCTGCGGTACTGCGATGCCCGGAATACGGAAGAAGCATTCAATTATGATAAAGTGAAATACTGGATGAGCGTCGACCAGTACATCGGCGGAGTCGAACATGCGATCCTGCACCTGATGTATGCGCGTTTCTTCCAGATGGCCCTGTATGACCTGGGCGTGGTCACCACCGAAGAACCCTTCACCAACCTGCTGACCCAGGGCATGGTCATCAAAGACGGCAAGAAGATGAGCAAATCCATCGGCAACGTGGTTTCCCCGGACGAAATTATTGAAAAGTACGGTGCGGATACCGCGCGGCTCTTCATCCTCTTTGCAGCACCCCCGGACAGAGAACTGGATTGGTCCGACACCGGCGTTGCGGGCAGTTTCCGTTTCCTGAACAGGGTATACAACCTGATCACGGAACTGAAAGACACCCTTCAGGATGCACCGGAAGGCTTTACCGCAAAGACTGCAGAAGACAAGGACCTGAACTACGTCATGAACGCCACCATCAAAAAGGTGACGGAAGACGCCGGCGGCCGGTTCAACTTCAATACAGCCATCAGCTCCATCATGGAACTGGTGAACGAAATTTACAAATACAAGGACAATGAAAGCATTAACACCGGTCTGCTGAAAGCAGCCGTTGATAACCTCGTGAAAGTGCTGTCTCCCTTTACGCCGCATGTCTGCGAAGAAATGTGGGAGATTCTGGGCCATGACCAGCCGGTATATTCCGAAAGCTGGCCGGTCTTTGATGAAGCGGCACTGGTGAAAGATGAGGTGGAGATCGTCATCCAGGTGAACGGAAAATTAAAGGACAAGATGATGGTCGCAAACGGTCTTTCCAGAGAGGAACAGGAAAAAGTTGTTATGGACAGAGACAAGACACGTGAACTGATCGGAGACAAAAACGTGATCAAAGTCGTCAGCGTTCCGGGCAAGCTGGTCAACATCGTAGTGAAATAGCATTCATTGTTCGGAAAGGAGAATAGTTTGAGAAAAAATCCGAATCTTGGCACAGTCAAGGTCATACCGTTGGGCGGTTTGAATGAAATCGGTAAGAATATGACTGTGTTTGAATATAAAGATGAAATGATAATTGTCGATTGTGGATTATCATTCCCGGAGGACGAAATGCTGGGAATCGACATCGTCATCCCGGATTTCTCCTACCTGCAGAAAAACAGAAAGAAAATCAAGGCCATGTTCGTGACCCACGGACATGAAGACCATATCGGCGCCATTCCCTATTTCCTGAAATCCTTCAGCGAGGTGCCGATCTATGCGTCCCGGCTGACCCTGGGGCTGATCGAGAACAAGCTGAAGGAGCACGGGATCCGCGCGGATCTCAATGATGTCACCAACGGGGACATCATCACCTGCGGCGCTTTTCGGGTGGAAGTCATCCGAATGACCCATTCCATTCCGGGCACCGCGGCCTTTGCCATCAAAACGCCCCTGGGGACGATATTCCATACCGGGGACTTCAAGATCGACTACACGCCGCTGGACGGCGATACCATCAACTTCCAGCGCCTGGCCACGCTGGGCGGGGAAGGGGTGCTGCTGATGATGGCGGACAGCACCAATGTCATGCGGAAAGGCTTCACGCCCTCGGAACAACGTGTGGGGGAAGCCCTGGACAGCATTTTTGAAGGAACAGAATCCCGGATCATCATTGCAACGTTTGCATCGAACGTATACCGGGTACAGAAGATCATCGATGCCGCGGTAAAGAACGGGCGGAAGGTCGCTCTTTCCGGCCGCAGCATGCTCAACGTGGTCAATACCGCCAGTGAACTGGGATATATGAAGATTCCGAAGGGTGCCATGATCGATATCGGCAAGGTCCGGACCATGGACGATGACAAAGTGGTCATCATCACCACCGGGAGCCAGGGAGAACCGATGTCGGCCCTGACCCGGATGGCGAATTCGGAACACAAAATGATCCAGGTGAAAAAAGGGGACACCATCATTTTCTCCTCCAATCCGATTCCGGGGAACGAGAAGTCCGTGTCTTCCATCGTCAACAAGCTCTATGAAAAGGGCGCCCGGGTCATCAATTCGGAGGTGGCGGACATTCACGCATCCGGCCACGCCTGTGAAGAAGAACTGAAACTGATCCATTCCCTGATCAAGCCGAAGTATTTCATGCCGGTCCACGGCGAATACCGGCATCTGTATGCTCACGCCAAACTGGCGGAGGATCTGGGAATGAAGGAAGAAAATATTTTCAAGATGGAAACCGGCGATGTGCTGGAAATCAGCGCTAAGAGCGCGGCAGTCACGGAAAAGGCGGTGGCCAGCGGGGATATCCTGGTGGACGGCCTCGGCGTCGGCGATGTAGGCAACATCGTCCTGAGGGACCGGAAGCTCCTGTCGGAAGGCGGGCTGATCATCGTGGTGGCGGCGATTTCCAAGAGCAGCGGCAAGGTTTTGACGGATCCGGAGATCATCTCCCGGGGCTTCGTGTATGTCCGGGAGAACGAGGACCTGATCCAGGCTGCACGGGCCGCGGCGCGGCAGTGCCTTGACCGGTACCAGCAGCAGGGCATCAAGGACTGGGGCGTTCTGAAAAACGGCGTCCGGGACGAACTGAGAAAGTTCATCTTCCATGAAACCAAGCGGAGTCCCGTGATCCTGCCGGTGTTTATCGAAGTGTAACAGGAGGAGAATATGAATATTTACGATATCGCGCACAATCTGGCGCGGGCCATCAAGAACAGCGACGAATTCAAGAATTACAAAGCGATCAAGGATGAAGTGACCGCAGTGCCGGAACTGAATGACATGCTGGTGGATTTCCAGCAGAAGCAGTTCCAGATCCAGGCTGCCCAGCTTTCCGGCCAGGAACTGGATGCAGAGCTGATGAGCAATTTCCAGCAGTCCCTTCAGATCCTGACATCGGACCCCAAGGCAGCACAGTACCTGCAGGCGGAAATGACCTTCGCCACCATGATTTCCGATGTCTACAAAATCTTAGAGGATGCGATGAAAGTTGATTAATGCAGAACAATATCTTCCCGCCAGGGTTGCCGCGGCCAAAGCCGGCATCGACGCCCTGGGGGCCGGTGCGGTCCTGATTTCCAAACCGGAGAACGTCACCTATCTGTCCGGCATCCGGTCTTCGAACTGTTACCTGATCCTGACACCGGAGGAAGGCTATATCCTGACGGATTTCCGTTACATCGAAGTGGCGGAAAACAACCGGGCCGGGCTGACGCCGGTGCAGCTGGAACAGGGGAAAAGCGTTTTTGACGTGGTCGGCTCTATGAACATCCCGGTGCTGGCCGTGGAGGAAGAAGCGATCACCTACGGTTTCTTCAAGGAGCTCGGCAGTAAGCATCAGGGACAGATCTGTTCGGCGTCCCATCTGGTGGAAGACCTGCGGATCGTCAAGGATGAGTACGAAAAAGAGTGTCTGAGAAAAGCGGAGGAGATCGGCGACCTGGCGTTCACCCACATCTGCGGCATTCTGAAGGAAGGGATGACGGAGAAGGAAATCGCCCTGGAACTGGAGTTCTTCATGCGGAAAAGCGGGGCGGAGGGACTGTCCTTCGAAACGATCGCCGTTTCCGGCGTCCGGAGCAGCATGCCCCATGGGGAACCGTCGGATAAACGAATCGAACCGGGGGATTTCCTGACCATGGACTACGGCTGCAAATACCGGGGATACTGCTCCGATATGACCAGAACCGTCGCTATCGGGAAAGTGTCCGAAGAGATGAAACGGATCTATGACATCGTTCGTCGGGCCCAGCAGACGGCGCTCGAAGCGGTTTCTCCCGGAAAAAAGGCTTCGGACATTGACAGAACCGCCCGTGATATTATAAAATATGAGGGATATGGAAAGCATTTCGGACACGGAACCGGCCATGGCGTCGGCCTGGAGATCCACGAAGCCCCGACGGCGAATCCCACCGGCAATACAGTGCTGAAGCCCGGCATGGCGGTGACAGTGGAACCGGGGATTTACCTGCCGGGGAAATTTGGCGTCCGTATCGAGGACCTGGCCCTGGTCACGGAAACCGGCTATGAGGTCCTGTCCCATTCGGAAAAAGATTTGATAATTATATAAAACGGAGGAATTACAATGATCTATGCAGGCGATTTTAGAAAAGGTATCACATTTGAGATTAACGGAGAACCCCATGTCGTGCTGGACTTCCAGCATGTAAAACCGGGGAAGGGCGCTGCTTTCGTACGGACCAAGTATCGGAACATTCTGACCGGTGCGACCCGTGAAGAAGCATTCAATCCGAACGATAAATTCCCGAAGGCCCACATTGAGACCAAGCAGATGCAGTATCTGTACAGCGATGGCGAACTGTACTATTTCATGGATCAGGAGAATTACGACCAGATCCCGCTGGCACAGGAACAGGTGGAAGATGCCATCAAGTACCTGAGAGAAAACGATATTGCCACGATCAAGTTCTATAAAGGCAATGCCTTCCTGGTAGAAGCGCCGAACTTTGTAAACCTGACCGTTACCGAAACCGAACCGGGCGTAAAGGGCGACACGGCGACCAACGTTACAAAGGCAGCTACCGTGGAAACCGGTGCAGTCGTACAGGTTCCGATTTTCATCAACGAAGGCGAAAAGATCCAGATCGACACCAGAAGCGGCGAGTATCTGGGAAGAGCGAAGGAATAATCATGATCGAAACAAAGCGATTGGCCAGAATCAATGAGCTGGCGCACATTGCAAAGGAACGTCCGCTGACTCCCGAAGAACTGGAGGAGAGAGACCGGCTCCGCAAGGAGTATCTGGCCGCATTCCGCGCGAATTTCAAGAAGCAGCTGGACAATATCGACATCGAATACATCGACTGACCGGTTCGCCGGGCAATCGATTGGATAGGGGAAACTATGAAAGCATTGATATCATCTCTGATCAGGATTTTCTTCCTGGTCGTGATAACAGTCGCAGGGATCTACGGGGTGCATTATTCCTTTTCCTACGGACCGGAGACCGGAATGCTGTATTGCGGAATCGTGGCCATTATATGCACTTTTATCCTGCTGATCAAAAATCGCTTTGTGGGAATCTGCTATTTCTTCTGGGTTCTTCTCAGTGTAGGAGCGGTCGTAGGCCTGTGGTATCACCCAATGACGGTGGCCGGCCTGGACCTGAACCGTTATATTTTCGGTCAGGATTTCTACAGCAGTTTTTTCATGGGCATCATCTTCTGCCTGATTTACGGCGGGTTCATCTTTGCCTTTACCGGCATCCTGGGCATGATCCGGGGTGTGATCCGGGCAAAGAATGAAATCGAGGACGATGATTACTATGAAGAGCCGGCATCCTCACAGGAAGAAACGGAGGATGAATAGCGACAGTCGAATAACAGGCAGCTCTGCAAATTGCAGGGCTGTTTTTTTATCACATTTTCTTGAACCGGGACCGCTTCTGTAATAAAATGTATCCATACGGTTCCCGCATTCAGGCGGGCATAGGAAGAGAGAAGAGTATAGTATGGAAGTTTTACTGGTACTGCAGAAGATCCTGTCGATGTTCCTGATTATTTTCGTCGGGTTTTTTGCCTATAAGCTGAAATGGTTCAGCAAGGAATCGGAAAAGCACCTGACCACGCTGATGGTCAATGTTTCCGCACCGTGTCTGGTATTTGCCTCGATGGCGGGGCAGGACCGTAACCCGCTGATGATGGGAAAGGCGGTGCAGACCATCTGGTTTATGGTGGCGGTGCTGGTGCTGTTTTCCGTGCTGGCCATCTTTATCGTGAAGGCCCTGAAGGCTCCGAAAGAGGACCGGTGCATTTATCGGATGCTGATCCCGTTTTCGAACTGCGGTTTCATGGGCTACCCGCTGGCGGAAGCGGCGTTCGGAGAAGAAGGGTTGTTTTTGATGATCATCGCCAACCTTTCCTTCTGCATCGTGTTGTTTTCCCTGGGTTCCTTCCTGATGATCTACGACCAGGATGTGAACTTTTCCCTGAAGGAACTGCTGAAGAAAATCATCTCCATCCCGCTGATTTCCTGCGTGCTGGGGCTGGTGATTTTTTTCACGAATATCCGTTTTCCGGTCATGCTGTCGGATACCATGTCCATGCTGGGGAGCATGACGGCGCCCCTGTCCATGCTGATCGTGGGCATCCAGCTCTGCCAGAGCAGCGTGTCCCGGATCATTCACAATCACCGACTGGCCATCGTGACGGCGATCCGTCTGGTGGCGGTTCCTGCAGCCACCTTCCTGTTCCTGCGGTGGGTGCCGGTGGATCCCATGGTTTTCTGCACGGTGACCTTCGCCCTCTGCATGCCGGCGGCGGCCTTTACCGCTGTGCTGGCAGTCATGTACGACCGGAACACTGTGCTGACTGCGGAAGGGATCTTTATGTCCAATCTGTTCTCCCTGCTGACGATTCCGGTTTTCGCCATGATTCTGAACGCATGGCTTCTGCACCTTTAGCTTTTTGTTCAAATTTCTTGAATCCACCAGGGGAATGGGTTAGAATAAATCCATGATATACTGACTTCGGAGGCCTGCATTGGAAGTATTGCTTGTACTGAGGAAGATCCTGTCGATGTTCCTCATTATTTTTGTAGGGGCTTTTGCCTATAAAATCAAATGGTTCGATAAGGAAACGGAAAAACACCTGACGACATTGATGATCAACATCGCCTGTCCCTGTATCGTTTTCTATTCCATGGTTACCCAGGAGAGAACCGGGGTGATGGTGGGAAAGGCGACGCAGTCTCTGGTGATGATGACGGCGGTGCTGCTCGGCACCTCGCTGATCTCGATTTTCGTGGTCAAACTGCTGAAGGCGCCACGGATCGACCGGGGGATCTACCGGCTGATGATTCCGTTCACCAACTGCGGGTTCATGGGCTATCCCCTGGCTTATGCGGTCTTTGGGGATGAGGGCCTGTTCCTGGCGATTATCGCCAATATGGCGTTCAATATCGTGATCTTTTCGGTGGGCGCGCTTCTTCTGATCTATGACATGGAAGAGAAGGGCTCCGTGAAAGAGACTATCAAGAAGATTTTTTCGATCCCGCTGGTGTCCTGCACCATGGGCCTGTTCATGTTCTTCCTCGGAGTGAAGTTCCCGCCCCTGGTGGTGGATACGCTGAAATATGTGGGGGATATGACGGCGCCGCTGGCGATGCTGGTGGTCGGCATCCAGCTCTGCCAAAGCAGCGTGAGCCGGATCGTCAAAAACCGCCGGCTGCTGATCATGACGGTGATCCGTCTGGTGGCCGTGCCGGGCCTGTTGTTTGCGACGCTCTGGTGGGTGCCGGTGGATCCGCTGGTATTCTGCGTCGTGGTATTTGCGATGTGCATGCCGGCAGCCGCATACATTTCCGTACTGGCCGTGCGGTATAAGAGCAATACGCTCCTGGCGGCAGAAGGCATCTTCCTGTCGACGATGTTTTCGCTGATCACGATACCCATATTCGGGATGATACTCAACGCATATTTGCTTCACATAGGATAAAAGAGGTGACTTAAAATGGACTTACAACAGGAAGCGCTGCAGCTTCACGAAGAATGGAAAGGAAAAATCGAGGTGACCAGCCGGGTGCCGGTGGCAAACAAGCACGACCTGTCAGTGGCTTATACACCGGGCGTGGCGGAACCCTGCAAATACATTCATAAGAACAAAGCGGCCGTATACAAGTATACGGCGAAATACAATCTGGTCGCCATCGTAACGGACGGTACGGCGGTCCTGGGCCTGGGGGATATCGGACCCGAAGCGGCGCTGCCGGTCATGGAAGGGAAAGCCGTTCTGTTCAAGGAGTTTGGCGGAGTGGATGCCTTTCCGGTCTGCCTGGGTTCCAAGGACGTGGACGAGATCGTTCAGGCGGTGAAACTGATGGCGCCCACCTTCGGCGGCATCAACCTGGAGGACATTTCCGCGCCCCGATGCGTGCTGATCGAACAGAAGTTAAAAGAGCAGCTGGATATTCCGATTTTCCATGATGACCAGCATGGGACGGCAGTCGTCGTTGTTGCCGGCCTGATCAATGCGCTGAAAATCACCGGGAAGAAGATCGATGAGATCAAAGTGGTGCTGTCCGGCGCCGGTGCGGCCGGTTCCGCCATCATCAAAATGCTCATCGGTTTCGGCGTGAAGGACATCACCGCCTGCAGCCGGAAAGGGATTTTGACGGCGGATGTGAAATATGAGAACTGGCTCCACAACGAGATCGCATCCTACACCAATGCGGAGAGGAAATCCGGCAGCCTGGCGGATGCCATGAAAGGGGCCGACGTGTTTATCGGCGTTTCCGCAAAAGGTCTCGTGACCGAGGAGATGGTCCGTTCCATGAATCCGGATCCCATCGTCTTCGCCATGGCCAATCCGGATCCGGAAATCGATCCGGACAAGGCGAAAGCAGCCGGCGCGAGGGTCATCGGTACCGGACGGTCGGATTACCCGAACCAGATCAACAACGTTTTGGCGTTCCCGGGGATTTTCCGGGGAGCACTGGATGCCAGGGCCAGCGATATCAATACGGAAATGAAACTGGCGGCGGCGCATGCCATCGCATCGCTGATTTCCGACGAGGAACTCAGTGAAGACTACATCATCGTCCCGGCCTTCGATGAAAGAGTGGGGGAGGCTGTGGCAAAAGCGGTTTATGATGCAGCAGTGAAATCCGGCGTGGCGAGGCCGGAATTGAAATAAAGGAGGATCATTATGTCATTCAAATTCAATTACTACATTCCGACCCGGATCTTTTTCGGAAAGGGCAGCCTGAACCGGCTGCAGAAAGCGAAACTGCCGGGCAAAAAAGCGATGATCATTACCGGAGGAACATCCACCACGAAGCTGGGATACGTGGACCGGGTGGTTTCCCTTCTGAAGGAACGGGGGATCGAATCGGTGGTTTACAATAAGATTCAGCCGAATCCGTCCCATGTGCAGATCAATGAAGGCGCGGCAATCATCCGGAAAGAAGGATGCGATTTTCTCGTTGGCATCGGCGGCGGTTCCAGCATCGACTCCGCCAAGGCCATGTCCATGGCAGCCACCAACGAAGGGGACGTCTGGGATTACATCAGCGGCAAGGCGCGGATGTCCAACCCGACCCTGCCCGTCGTGGCAATTCCCACTACCGCCGGGACCGGAACGGAAGCGGACCAGTGGTTCGTGGTAACCAATGAAAAGAGTAACCAGAAGATCGGCTGGGGCGGCGACAAATTCTATCCGGTGCTGTCCATCGTGGACCCGGACCTGATGATGAGCGTTCCGCCGGCATATACCGCATACCAGGGCATGGATGCTTTCTATCATGCGGTGGAAGGTTACATTGCAAAAGTAGCGAGCCCTGTCAGCGAAATGTTCTCACTGAAAGCCATTGAACTGATCGGGGAGTATCTGCCCAGGGCATTTGCGGACGGTTCCGATGAAGAGGCAAGAGCCGCCATGGCAACTGCCAGTACTTTGGCAGGAATGGTGGAAGCCCTGTCCTCCACGACATCCGAACATGCCATGGAGCATGCTCTGAGCGCATATCATCCGGAACTGACCCACGGCGCCGGCCTGATTATGATTTCGGAAGCTTACCACAAGTTCTTTGCTCCGAAACTGCCGGACCGGTACATTGTCATGGCTAAGGTTCTGGGATATCCCGACAGCCAGGATCCCATGGACTTCGTCCGTGCGCTGTCCGATCTGATCAAAAAAACCGGCACGGATTCGCTGAAGATGTCCGAGTTCGGCATTGATGAAATCGATATCAACGATCTGGCGGACAATGCCATGGCGACAGGCGGAGCCATGTTCAAGGCAGACCGGGTCGAACTCAAAAAAGAAGACGTGATGAAGATCTACTGGGAATCCTATAAATAGACGATCACTATTCTGAATCATAACGAAAACCGCAAGGCAGATGCCTGGCGGTTTTCCGCTTTTTGAGGCAGTTTCCAGTTTTAACGAAAGGGGAGAAAAGAGGGGTGTTATCAGGGGAAGAATTCTTTGACAGGTACGGGAAGGAGTTGGATCTGAAGCAGCGGGAAGCGGTTCTTCGGACAGATGGTCCCTGTCTGGTGCAGGCGGTGCCGGGCAGCGGAAAGACAACGGTCCTGGTCAGCCGGCTGGGGTATATGGGCTGCTGCCTGGGTGAGGACTTGAATCGTGTGCTGGTAGTGACCTTCAGCAGGGAAGCGGCCGGCGATATGAAAAGACGGTTTCGCGAACGGTTTTCCAACGCGGAAATGAAAGGCAGGCCGGTATTCTGCACGATCCACAGTCTGGCGCTGGAAATCATCCGGTCGTACTGCCGTATTTATGACAGGGAGCCCTTTGGGATTCTGACGAACGGAGAAGCCGTGATCCGGGGAATCGTTCAAAAGGATTGCGAAAGACTGGCCGCTGCAGCAGCGGCTGAGGAAGCGGCCGCACAAATAAGTTTATGCAAAAACGCAATGAAAAGCAGGGAAGAGGCGGATGCGATCGCAATTACCGGCATTGATTTCCCGGCGGTCCGGCGTGCTTACGAGGATTATAAGAAGCAGTGCCGGGAAATGGACTTCGATGATTTGCTGTTATATGCTTATAGAATCATTAAGCGTTATCCGATAATCCGGGCAGTGTTTCAGGAAAAATACGCTCACTTCTGCGTGGATGAGGCCCAGGATAATTCCAAGATCCAGAACGAATTGCTGATGCTTTTGGCGGAGAAGGGCAGAAGCCTGTTTCTGGTAGGGGATGAAGACCAGAGCATCTACGGATTCCGGGGGGCGGACCCGGCGTATCTGAGGCGGTTGGCCCGGGATTTCGGTGAGGACAGAGTGATAAAACTGGAGAACAATTACCGCAGCTGCGGGGAAGTGCTCCGGCTGGCGGGACTTGTGATCGGACAGATCCGGGGCAGGACGCCGAAGCGGCTGATCGGTGTGAAGGCGGGGGAGGGGCGTACGGCGGTGCTGGAGTTTGGTACAATGTCCGACCGCGATGATTATATTGCAGGGGATCATTGTGATTGCGGGACGGCGGCGGTACTGGCACGGAACAAGGAGTCCGTTCTGAGCATCGCGTGGCGATTATTTCGAGATGGTATATCCTTCATCTGCATTCCGGGACTTGCGGAAGCCTTCGATACGGAACCCCTGGCATCCATCATCCGGCTGCTGGAAGCGATTTGGAAAGAAGAGCCGGCGGAGAAGGTTCCTGCCCGCCTTCGAAAGTACCTCATGGACCGGAACCGGACTGTTTTTCTGAGACGGGTCGGTCCGCAGGAAGCGATCCGGTTTCTGCTGGACCGGATGGGCTTCGGCAATTATATTCGAAACCGCTGGAGCGAGCGGAACCTGACCCGAATCTATATGAAGCTGAGCATCCTGGAGGAGATCGCCTCCGGCTGCACTGACCTGGACGGATTTCTGGAAATGCTGGAACAGTTCCGCGCTTTCGTGAAAAAGGGAGGAGGGGAGAGGGGAATCTTCCTGTCCTCCATTCACGGCGCAAAAGGAATGGAATTCGACAAGGTATATTTAGTTGATTTAGTGGATAAAATTTTCCCTTCGTGTTATTATATAACAAATGGCTCCACCGGAGCCTACGAAGAAGAAGTGCGGCTGCTGTATGTGGCACTGACCCGTGCCCGGCACAGCGTTGAAGTGCTGCAGGTGCAGCAATATCGATGGGGGAGACCGGCTCCTTCCACTTTTGAAAAGGAAATCGAGGCACATTGCAATGAGTGACTCCAGAGAACAACGTAAACTAAGACGAGAACGGAAAGAACGCAGATATAAGAAGATGAGACGGCGGATTCTGGCGGGGATCATTCTGCTGATCATCCTGCTGCTTGTTTTGGCAGGGGTTGTCAAGATCGTTCAGCATCACCAGGAAAAGGTACACCGGATGTCGGTGGAGTCCATGACGGATGTCAGCGCGGAAATCGATTCCGTGATTGCTGTAACCATTCAAAAATCCCGTAATGTACCGCAGCGAACCGATTTGAAAACGGTGACGGAGGAGGACGGGACTGTGGCATTGGCAGACCCGGACAATATCTGCGTACTGGTGAATAAAGAGTACCACCTTTCTTCCAGCTATCAGCCGCCGGACCTGGTCCAGGTGGAAGTGCCTTTTGCGCCGGGACGGTCTTCGGACGTGCAGCGGATGCGTTCCGAAGCGTCCGATGCGCTGACAAAAATGTTCGATGCGGCAAAAGAGGAAAAAGGATATGAACTGTACGGAGCCTCCGGCTACCGTTCCTATGCTGTGCAGCGGAGCCTGTTCAACAGCAATGTGGGTCGTTTCGGTTCGGAAGCGTCGGCGAATTTCCTCTCCGCCAAGCCGGGGCAGAGCGAACACCAGCTCGGCCTGGCCATGGACCTGACGGT
>JAFWFI010000168.1 GCA_017515705.1 Bacillota bacterium | reverse complement strand
CGGCAGGATGACCAGCATCAGCCAGGTCATCACGGACTCTCCCAGCGCCAGCCCCAGCCGGGCTCCGGAAAAGGATCCCGCCAATGCGAACACAGCGCAGGCCAGCGCCCGCTTCCATTGAATATATCCGTTTTTCGCAAAACGCGCCGTGGCTACCGCCGTCCCCATGCCGGAGCTGAGTTTGTTGGAACCGATGGCGTAGTGCACCGGCACCCCGGCAATCATATAGGCCGGCAGCGAAATCAGTCCGCCGCCGCCTGCCACGGCATCGATAAGGCCTGCCACAAAAACCAGCGGGCAGACGATCAGAAATTGGATCAGCAAAATGTTCTCCCTTCAAGTCCTGCTCTTACAGATCCTTCAGCCGCATGAGGATCGTGGCCGCCTGGGCCCGGGTGGTGGTCCCCGCCGGACTCAGCCGGTCGGCCGACGTACCGGTAATGATTCCCTTTCCGATGCACCAGTTCATGGCGTCCAGCGCCCAGGCGCTGACCTCCCCGGCATCGGCATAAGCTTCGATGGCTTCTCCATCGGCTCCAGCGCCGCCCCGGGACCGGTACAGGATCGCCGCCATCTGCTCCCGAGTCACCTTTTCACCCGGGCCGAAGCGGGTCCTGGAGAGCCCGTTGACGATTCCGTTCTCCGCCGCCCAGTTCACGGCGTCCTCATACCAGGAGCCGGCTTCCACATCCGAGAATCCGGCCGGAGCTGCTCCGTCTTCCCCGTCCTCGAAACGGTACAGGATCGTCACCAGCTGCGCCCGGGTCATCTCCCCGTTCGGGGCGAAGACCGTCCGGCTCAGCCCGTTCATCAGATCGTTTTCAAACACATACGCCACGGCATCCCGGTACCAGTCTCTCTCCTTCACGTCCTTGAAATAGCCCACCGCAGGCAATTCCGGAAGCAGCCGGTCGATTTCCAGTTCCTCCCGCAGATATTCCGCCATTTCCTTCAGCGCGCCTCTGTCCAAAGGGGAATCCATTCCCAGGGCTTCAAAACTTTCCTTAAAGCCCATTCCCTCATCCAGCGCCGTAAAGCGAAGGTAATCGTTTACCCCCGACAGGTATTCTTCCCGGCTGCGCGCCCACAATTCCAGGGCGCCTGCGGCAGAAGTGCCGTAACTGATGTAATAAAAGGGAGATTCAAAGCTGTGGGAATACTCGACCCACAGGTATTTCTCGTCCTCGTCATCGTATCCGTAACGGGCGCTGATCCGCCCGTAGGCTTCATTGATTTCCTGCAGGGAAGGGTTTCTCTGGTCGAAGACCCACTGAAGAAACTCATCCTGCCGGGCAGCGTCCACCACACTCCACAGAATGCTTCTCAAAACCTCCATGGATACCGCCTTCCCATCGTCCTCACCGAAGAGAGCCGGGTAATATTCCGTGAACAGGAGCTCCAGCGCCTGGGAAGGCACTTCCGCAATGTCCAGGTTCGTCTCCGACATGTCTCCGTCCGGATCGCTCCAATACATGTCGTTGAAATGGCCGAATTCATGGATCGTGGCGGACAGGTCCAGAATATTTCCGTTCGTGTAATTGTATAAAAACGGCTCATGATAGGTCGGGAGCATGATCGTGTAACCCTGGTTGCTCATGCCGCCTCCCGATCCGATGGCATACAATCCGTAATCCCGCATATAGGCGAAGCTTTCCGCCAATTCGTCTGACAGCACCTCGACCCATGGAAGCATCATGTCCAGCATCGCATCGCCGGAATAGATCATGGACAGCACATCCCTGTACCGCTCTGCCCGGCAGATCCGGGTCACGTCATTAAACAGAGGCAGGACGTATTCCCTCGCCTCCCGGGCAAATACCGCCGCATCCTCCGGCGTATAATCCCTCAGGTACAGCTCCTCATACGCATAATCCGCATAACGGCCGTATCCCGCATCTTTCGCCTGATCCCGGCGAAGCTTCAGCATTTCCAGGAAGATCGGCCCCTTTGCGGCATTCTCCTCCTTTGCCGAAGAATAGACCTTTCCGTCCGCTTCCCAGAAATCCGCCTCCAGTTCCGTTAAGCGGTTGGTGTCCGCTATCTCTTCTTCCGACCTGGCTTCGTAGTTCAGATAATACTCCCGGTCTTCCTCCGACAGCTCCCCGTCATAAATGGACCCGCAGGGACTCCGGAGCAGGTCTCCCGTCAGGAGAGTATATTCCTCAAACAGTTCCTTTAAAATCCGGCTGGCTTCCTGGTAATCCTCCCGGGCGGATGCATCCCGGGTATTCCGGCACATCTTCACGTAGCATAGTTCCCGCATGGTAGCCATCCAGGACACATCCGATACGATGTTCTGCGCCCCCTTGTTCACCGCCCTGATATTGGCTTCGTCCTGGGCCGCCTCCCGGATCCGGTCCATATAGTCCCGCTCCTCATCCATATCCACCGGCTCATAAGCCATATCTTCATAAGCCACGTCCCCGTGGTATTGCTCTGTAAAATAGTCCGTGTCCCGTGCCGCATAGACCCCGGTGCCCGAAGACACCACCAGGGTCAGCACCAGCAGCACTGCCAGCCATCGTTTGATCATTCCGGTCTCTCCTCTCGTTCGCATGTTTCACATCTTTCATTATATAGAAATCAAAACGCCTTCGCAATGAAAAAAGAAGACCGCTCATTGCTGTGTACTTTTCCGGATGAAACAATGAAAAATCGGCTCATATGCCGAAAAAACCGACAACGGAAAAACTTTTATGGTATAATCAAACCAACAACCTTATGGAAGAAGGGAGGGGAAACGCATGAGCTGGCATATCGCCATTACAGAAGACCTGGACAAAGACCGGATGAAGCTGGAAACGGACATCCGCAAGTGGTTTGCGGACAAGGGAGAGGAAGTCTCCGTCACCGCTTTTCCGGACGGGGAATCCCTGATGCAGCAGGTTACCCGGGGAACCTTCCAACTGGTCTTCCTGGACATCCTGATGGGTGAGGAAAAGATGGACGGGATCGAATTGGCCCGGCGGCTTAGAGAAACCGATTCCCAGCTGCTCGTGGTATTCCTGACATCCTCGCCGGAATACGCTTTCGACGCCTTTCCGATCCATCCCTTCGATTACCTGATGAAACCGTATAAAATCAAAACCCTTGACCGGGTGCTGTCGGAAGCCATGCGGGTATTGTCGGACAAAGAACCGGAGATCACCCTGCGAATCGCCCGGGCGGATTACAAGATTCCCCTGGGAAAAATCATTTCCGCCCAGTCTCAGGGCCACAATGTGGAGATCCGGACCACCGATGGGGAAACGCTGAAGAGCAAAACCACCTTTATGGACATCGAACGGCTCCTGAAGGCAGATCCCCGGTTTCTTACCTGCAACCGGGGAGTCATAGTAAACATGGATCACGTCCTGTCCCTGACGGAAGACAGCATGCTGACCTCCGACGGCCAGGCCCATCCCATGCGGACCAAGGGGCGTGCCGAAGTGGTGACAGCCTTCTCCCAGTACCAGATCTCCCGAATGAAACGAGGCATGAAATGAACGAAGTCTTTTTCAGATATTTTCTGGAGTCGGCCATGGTGCTGCCCGCCGCAGGTTATGCCCTGCTGCCGGTTCGGAACCATCTCCGATATTCCAAAAAACAGATCTTCGGGGTCATGCTCCTGCTGACCCTGAGCTATATGGTGGTGCAGTCGCTGCTGATCATGAAGATCGGTCCAACCGGGGAATACATGATCATCCCGGCCTTGGTCGTGTTCTACATTGCCTACCACGTCTCCGTAAATCTGTCCACCGGGAAAAAACTATTCTGCTTTTTCAACGCCTTGATGCTGGCGGTATTCTGTATTCTGTACATCAGCATTCTCCGGGCACCGGTGGAACAATATGACTCGGAAGGGCCATTCCTGATTTCTTCCTGCCTGATTTGCCTGGGGCTGGCCCTGGTGATCGGAGCGGTGTTCTTTCACGTGCTGGCGCATAGCCTGCCGAAACTCCTGGTGGAAGAGCGGCTGGATTCTGTCTGGTCTTTTCTCTGCATCATCCCGGCCCTGATGTCCATGCTGATGTACTGGGCGGTCCCGGCCGATCCGGCGAATGTGATGTACGGGCGGATCCAGGAAGTGGCCCTGGCGCTGCTGATCCTGATTCCCGCCGCCATGCTGCTGCTCCAGTACATTTTCTGGTGGATCACCATTCAGTTAGTCCGCAGTTCCCGGCTGGAACGGGAAAACCAGCTGCTCCAGATGGAACAAAAACGCTATGATGAATTGCGTTCTTACATAGATGCCACCCGGGCCCTGCGGCACGATTTCCGCCAGCACCTGCTGGTCCTGCGGGAGCTCTCCCAGCAGGGAGAAACGGAAAAGCTGTCGGAGTATCTGGGCGAACTGACGGAATCATCCGATATTCAGTATACCCGTTTCTGCCCCAATCCTTCCGTAGATGCCGTGGCTTCCTGGTACGACAACCAGGCAAAAGAAAAGGGGATCCGGCTCCAGTGGGAGCTTCAGCTT
>JAFWFI010000167.1 GCA_017515705.1 Bacillota bacterium | reverse complement strand
TTCCCTTTTTCCGATATCCGCCGAAACCACCCGGATCTTCACCTGCTGCCCCAGCGTATAAGTCTTCTTCGTCCGCTCCCCGACAAACCGGTAATTGTTTTTCTCGAGATGGTAGTAATCATCCTTCAGGGAAGAAACCCGGACAAACCCCTCCACGGTGTTTTCCAGTTCCACGAAAAAGCCCGCGGACAGGATGCCGCTGATGATGCCCTCGTATTCTTCACCGAGGCGTTCCGACATGTATTCCGCCATCTTCAGCTTATCTGCGTCCTTCTCCATCTTCTCCGCCGCACGCTCCCGCTCGGAGGACTGCCGGGCGGCTTCCGGCACGAAGCCCCGGTAGAAATCTTCCCGGTCTTCATTCCATTCGCCCCGGAGAAACTCTTTGATGATCCGGTGGATCAGCAGGTCCGGGTACCGGCGGATGGGAGAGGTAAAATGGCTGTAATACCGCATCCCCAGACCGAAGTGCCCCAGCGCTTCCTCGGAATACTTCGCCTTGCTCATGGACCGCAGCACCACGGTGTTCACCACATTTTCTTCCGGCTTACCCTTCACCTTCTCCACGATATCGTTCAGAGCGCCGGGGTGGATGTTGTCGGGACTTCCCTTCAGGGTGAAGCCCAGACTCCAGAGAAACGTCTTCAATGCTTCGATTTTCTCCGCTTCCGGCTGCTCATGGACACGGTACACAAAGGGCATTTCCAGCCAATAGAAGTGTTCGGATACGGTTTCGTTGGCCTTCAGCATGAATTCCTCGATGATCCGGTTTGCGGTGCGCCGCTCGGCGATGCCGATGCTCCGGACCCTTCCGTCCCCGTCCACGTCGATATAGGTCTCGTCCAGATCGAAGTCGATGCTGCCCTGCTTCATCCGGCGTTTTCGCAGGATCTCCGCCAGTTCTTCCATGAGATGCAGCTGGGGCAGGATCCCGCGGTACCGCTGTGTCAGTGCTTCATCCCTGTTCTCCAGAATGTCCGAAATGTCCGTATACACCAGCCGTTCCGCCGTCTGGACCACGCTTTCGTAAATGGAGTGGCCCACCACGTTCCCGCCGGCATCGATCTCCATCTCGCAGGTCAGGGTCAGCCTGGGAACCTGCGGGTTCAGGCTGCAGACGCCGTTGGAGAGCTTTTCCGGCAGCATGGGAATCACCCGGTCTATGTAATAGACGCTGGTCCCCCGCTGGAAGGCTTCCCGGTCCAGGGGCGAATCCTGCCGAACGTAATGGGACACGTCGGCAATGTGGACCCCCAGCAGATAGTTTCCATTGGAAAGTTTTTCGACGGATACCGCATCGTCCAGGTCCTTGGCATCCGCCCCGTCCATGGTGACGATGACCTTGTCCCGCAGGTCCGTCCGGCGGCCGATTTCCTCTTCCGGAATCTGCGCCCCGATTTCCTCCGCTTCCTTCAGCACCTTTTCCGGGAACACCGTCCGCAGTCCATGCTGGAAGACCAGGGAGCGCAGCAATGCTTCCGGGTCTGTGGCGGGGCCGAGCACTTCCGTCACGATCCCTTCCGCCCGCCTGCCCCGGCCGGGCCATTCCCGGACTTTGATCGCCACCCGGTCGCCGTTCCGGGCACCGTGCATATCCTCCCGGGAAATGTAAAAGTCCTCGCCGGCGCCGGTATCGGTCACGAATCCGAAACGGTGGCTGCCCTCAAAGGTCCCGGCAAAACGGTAGCTGCCCCGCTGCAGGATCTTCACCACGCGGCCTTCCCTGCTGCCGGCACCGTTTTCCACCTGTTCCGCTGTCACCTGGACCAGAACGGTATCCCCGTTCAGCGCGCCCATCAAGTCGTTTTTGGGCAGAAAAATATCGCCCTTTCCATCCTCCGCCAGGGGAACGGCAAAGCCGAAGTTCCGACGATTCCGGGAGACTTTTGCCGCCACGAGGCCCAGGGCCTCGGGCAGGAGGTATTTTTTCTTTTTTGTCTGGCAGACCGCGCCTTCCTGCTCCAGGAAATCCAGTTCGGCCAGGAACTCCCCGGCCCGGTCTTCGTCGATCCCGGCGACCTCCAGAAGTTCCCGCTCCGTCATCCCCTGATAGTCCGGGGCGGTCAGTATGTTCATAATTCGATTCTTCATAACTTTTCCAAAATTACAGTCAAAACAAAAAGGGCGATCTGAAAAGACCGCCCTTTGAAATCAGTGAATATCGATTACAGTAATCCACCTACTGCTACGAAGATCGGAGCAAATACAACTGCTACGATGGTCATCAGCTTGATCAGGATGTTGATGGAAGG
>JAFWFI010000166.1 GCA_017515705.1 Bacillota bacterium | reverse complement strand
GCCGGCAAAGAAGAGAGTGAGCAATTATTACCCGATCCTGTACCTGGATAACGACCCACAGGATGGTCGGATAATTATATCTCCCAACGGAGATAATCACAAAGGCCTGTAGAATATACACAAAGGACAATAAAGCAATTCCGAGCAAACGCAAGAAAATAATTGAAAATCAATAAAAAACTTGAGTATAGATTGTTTTTATTGTATAATCAATATATCGTGGGAACGTGTACTTTGCACTCTCCCAAATCAGCGCAAAGGGTGGTGAAACCATGCAGATCACAGATGTGAGAGTCCGTAAGGTCAATGATGAAGGGAAGATGAAAGCCATCGCTTCCGTCACATTCGATGACGAGTTCGTAGTGCATGACATTAAAATCATCTCCGGGCAGAACGGATTGTTTATTGCCATGCCGAGCAGGAAAATGGGAGAGGGGGATTTTCGAGATATCGCTCATCCATTACTGTCGGAGACCAGAAACAAGATCAAGGACGCGATCTTCGCCGAATACGAGAAAGTCCTGGCGGAGAAACAGGAAAACGCTGAGGCAGAATAGAGAATGACGATTTGAATAAAGGCAGTTTATAGAGAATCTTTTTGAGGAAAGGTTCTCTTTTTTTGTCCGTTTGCCCTTTATGAGACGGGTAAAAAATGCTATACTGATTATGTGTGAGAGGAGGGCTCATAATGAAGAAAACTGCTCTGATCCTGGCGGCCGGCCAGGGAACCAGAATGAAGTCAAAAACTCCGAAAGTACTGCACAAAGTCTGCGGAAAGCCGATGCTTTCCTGCGTGATCGATGCGGCTGCCGGAGCGGGAATAGAAGAGAACATCGTGGTGATTGGCCACGGAGCCGTGGAGGTGCGGGAGCGCTTCGCCGAAGCCGGCGTGAAATTTGCGGTGCAGGAGCACCAGCTGGGCACCGGCCACGCGGTGATGATGGCGAAGGACCTGCTGCCGGAAGAAGGCCTGGTGCTGGTGCTTTGCGGCGATACTCCGCTGATCACGGCCGGGACACTGGAAAAGCTCATCGCCTACCATGAACGTCAGGGAAATACCCTGACGGTGCTGACGGCCCGGGTGGAAGATCCTTTCGGCTACGGGCGGATCGTCCGGGACGATGCCGGCGGACTCCTGAAAATCGTGGAGGAGAAGGACGCCGACGAGGAAACGAAGGAAATCGACGAAATCAATTCGGGCATGTACTGTTTTGAAGCGGGCTTCCTGAAAAACAGCCTGGGGAAGCTCACCAACGATAATGCTCAGCAGGAATACTACATCACCCAGCTGATCGAGATCGCCCTGGCGGAGGGCGCCAAAGCCGGCGCCGTTGCCGTGAAGGATGCGGACGAGATCATGGGAGTGAACAACCGGGTGCAGCTGGCGGACGCGGAAGCATTGATGCGCCGGCGGATCAACCGCCGCCACATGATGGAAGGCGTGACCTTCATCGATCCGGCGGCTGCCTACATCGACTTCGATGTGCAGATCGGCCGGGATACACGGATCGGACCGGGAGTCATCCTCCGGGGCAAGACCGTCATCGGCGAGGACTGTGAGATCGGGCAGAACTGCCGGATCGAGGACAGCGTTATCGGCAACGGGGTCAGCATCCAGAGTTCCACCATCCTGGAAAGCACGGTGGGGGATGAAACCACCATCGGTCCCTGCGCGTACCTGCGGCCTCACGCCCACCTGGGACGGAAGGTCAAGATCGGTGACTTTGTGGAGGTCAAGAACGCCAGCATCGGCGACGGTTCCAAGGCCTCCCACCTGGCATACATCGGCGATGCGGATGTGGGCAGGGAAGTCAATATCGGCTGCGGCGTAGTTTTTGTGAACTACGATGGAATAAATAAATTCAGATCTGTAGTGGAGGATGATGCGTTCATCGGCAGCAATTCGAACCTCATCGCTCCGGTCCACGTGGAAAAACAGGGTTACATCGCTGCGGGTACCACGATCAGCCGGGACGTTCCGGAAGGATCCCTGGTGGTCGGCCGGCCCAAGGAGCGGGTGATCCCCACATGGGGCGCCAGAAAGTACAACCAGAAGAAGGAGAAGAAAAATGCAAAATAGCAGCAGACACGTCAACGAATTCAAGCTTTTTACCGGCAATTCCAACATGGAACTGGCGACGGAGATCGCAAAGCTCATGGGCCAGGACCTGGGGGATGCCGTTATCTCCACCTTCAGTGACGGGGAGATTTCCGTTTCCATCAATGAAACCGTCCGGGGACGGGAGATCTTCGTGATCCAGTCCACCTGCGATCCGGTCAACAACAACCTGATGGAATTGCTGATCACGCTCGATGCGTTAAAGAGAGCCTCCGCGGGACGGATCAATGTGGTGATCCCCTATTACGGCTACGCCCGCCAGGACCGGAAAGCCAAGGCAAGGGATCCAATCACCGCCAAACTGGTAGCGGACCTGCTGGAGACCGCAGGCGCCAACCGGATCATCACCATGGACCTGCATGCGGCGCAGATCCAGGGCTATTTCAATGTTCCGGTGGACCACCTTCTGGGAGCGCCCATCCTGACCAAGTATTTCATGAACCTGAATCTGGAGGATGCCGTAGTCGTTTCCCCGGACCTGGGCAGTGTGACCCGGGCGAGAGCAATGGCGGAACCGATGGATGTGCCCATCGCCATCGTGGACAAGAGAAGACCGCGGCCCAACGTTTCCGAGATCATGAACATCATCGGCGACATTGAAGATAAAAACGTTATTCTGCTGGACGATATGATCGATACCGCCGGCACCATCACCAACGCAGCCAATGCGATGAAAGAGATGGGGGCGAAGAAAGTCTACGCCTGTGCGACCCACGGCGTTCTTTCCGGAAAGGCCATCGAACGGATCGAAGCCTCCGCCATCAGCGAGCTGGTGCTCCTGAACACCATCGCCCTGCCGGAGGAAAAGAAACTGCCGAAAATCAAGACCTTATCGGCGGCGCCGCTCTTCGCGGAAGCCATGATGAAGATCTTCTCCAACGACTCCGTCAGCGAGTTGTTCAAGGTCTGATCCGGCCATGCTGGTGATCGCGGGCCTGGGAAACCCGGGCCGGAAATATGAAAACACGAAACACAACATGGGTTTTCTGGTGCTGGATGCTTTCGCCGAAAAGAACGGCATCAAAATCCGGAAGATCAAGCATAAAGCACTGATAGGCGAGGGGATCATCGCGGGACAGAAGGTCCTGCTGGTGAAACCCCAGACCTATATGAACCTCAGCGGGGAGAGCCTCCGGGAGGTGGTGCAGTACTACGGTGTCGAGCCGGAGGAACTGATGGTGGTCTACGACGACGTGGACATTCCCATGGGTTCCATCCGTCTGCGCAAAAAAGGCAGCGCCGGCAGCCACAACGGGATGAAATCCATCATCTATCAGCTTCAGGTCGATGATTTCCCCCGGCTGCGGGTGGGGATCGGCACGGAGAAAAAAGGCGACATGATCGATTTTGTCCTCACCGGCTTTTCCAAAGAGGAAGCCGAAAAGATCCGGGAGGCCGTCGGCACCTCGGTGTCGGCGCTGGAGTGCTGGATCGAACGGGGCATCGACATCGCCATGAACGAATACAATCCAAAGAAGAAGCCGAAGAAGCCCATAGAAAAGCCGGAAAAGGCCGGGGCGGATCCGGCGGGTGACGAGAATGAGGGAGCGGTTTGCAGCGGTCCGTCGGATCGCACAACTGAATAAGGGACTCATTAAGATACCGGGGCTTTCGGAGGGACGAACAGCCCCGCTTCTTTCTGTTGCCGCAAAGGAGCGCAGGGGGCCGGTGCTGGTCATTACTTCCTCCCAGGGGCGGGCGAAACGCCTGTGGGAGGACCTGTCCTTTTTCCTGGGGGAGGAAAAGCCCCTGCTGCTGGCACCGGAAGAGGAACGGGTCTTTCTGAATTACGATGCCCGGAGCCGGACCTACCTGGAGGAGAGCCTGAAGACCATGACGGCCCTGGCTTCGGGGGAGCCCTGTGTGGTGGTGGCCTCCGTCCATGCGGCCCTGCGCAAACAGATGCCGAAGGAAGTCTTCCTGAAGTGGGTCTTCGAGATCCGTCCGGACAGCGTCTTTGACCTGCAGGAGCTGCAGCAGCGGCTTCACCTGCTGGGGTACGAACGCAGCCCCGCCATCGAATCGAGGGGTCAGTACAGCCTGAGGGGGGACATCCTGGACCTGTTTCCCTATGACCGGGACTATCCGGTGCGGGCGGAGTTTTTCGACGACACCGTGGACTCCCTTCGGGAATTCGACCCGGAGAGCCAGCGGTCCCGGGGGAACCTGTCTTCGGTAACCGTATGGCCGGCGCGCCAGCTCCTCTATCCGGAGGAACTGGGAGAAGAAGTCGCCGGGAGGATCCTTTCCAAGGCGGCGGAACAGGCGGAAAAACTCACGGAAGAAGCGGCAAACCGGCTGAAGGAACGAACCGGGCTGCTGGCGGAGCATATCCTCACGGGAACCAATCCCCAGGGGCTGGCCCGTTACCTGCCCTGGTTTTACGAAGACTGCCGGAACCTGACGGACTACCTGCCGGAGGAAGGCGCCGTGATCATCGAGGATTACGACCGCTGCCGGGAGAATGTGATTTTGAGGGAAAAGGAACGCCGGGAGGAATTCGCCCATTTGCTGGAAAAGGGAGATGCCCTGCCGGAGGACTTTGCCTTTTATACCCGCCAGGAAGAACTGGCGGAGATGGTGCAGGAGCCGGCGCATCTCACCATCGTCTGCACGGCCTTTACCGGGAAGATCAAGGACTTGGGGGCGGAAGCGCAGACCCTGGAGGTGAGAAGCCGCGCCGTACCGGTCTATGCCAGCCGGATGGAAACTTTCCTGGAGGACGTCCGCAGCCTGAAGAAAAAAGGCTATGAGGTGAACCTGGTATGCGCCTCCCGGGAACGGCAGGAAAACCTGCGGGAGTTCCTGACCCGCAACGACGTTTTCGCAGACCATATCCTGGAGGGAGACCTGTCCGCAGGCAGCGAATTCCCCGACGAAAAGGTAATCTGGATCTCCGATGCGGACATCTTCGAGAAGACCCGGACCCGCAAGCGCCGGAAAACCAAACGGAAGAATGCGGAACCCATCAAGTCCTTCGTGGACATCCGCCAGGGGGACTATGTGGTCCACGAAAACCACGGCATCGGAAAATTCCTGGAGATCCGTCAGCTGGATGTGGAGGGATACAAGAGGGATTACCTGATGATCCAGTACGCCGGCAGGGATGTGCTTTATGTGCCGGTGGACCAGATGGACAGCGTGCAGAAATACATCGGCGGCGACGGAGTCACGGTGAGGGTCAACAAGCTCTCCGGCTCCGAATGGAAAAAGGCCAAGGAGAATGTGAGGACCTCCATCGAGCGGATGGCCCGGGAAATCATGGAACTGACGGCACAGCGCCGGGCCATTGCGGGCTTCGCTTTTTCGGAAGACGGGCTGTGGCAGAAGGAATTCGAAGACGCCTTCCCCTATGTGGAGACCGACGACCAGCTGCGGAGCATCGCGGAAGTGAAGAAGGACATGGAGCGTCCCTTCCCCATGGAACGGCTGTTGTGCGGGGACGTGGGCTACGGCAAGACGGAAGTGGCGGCCCGGGCGGTGTTCAAGTGCATCGCCGACGGGAAGCAGGCGGCGATCCTGGTGCCCACCACCATTCTGGCCAACCAGCATTACCATACCTTCCTGGAGCGGATGGAGAATTTTCCTTTCAACGTGGAGATGCTCAGCCGGTTCCGGACGCCCGGCCAGCAGGCGGAGATCGTGAAGAAGCTAGCGGAGGGAAAGATCGACGTGATCATCGGCACTCACCGGCTCCTGTCGAAGGACATCGCCTTCCGGGACCTGGGGCTGCTGATCATCGACGAGGAGCAGCGCTTTGGCGTCCGCCACAAGGAAGCGCTGAAGATGATGCGGAAGAATGTGGACGTGCTGACGCTTTCCGCCACTCCGATTCCCCGGACCCTGCACCTTTCCCTGACGGGAGCCCGGGACATGAGCACCATCGAGGAGCCGCCGGAGGAGCGGTATCCGGTGCAGACCTATGTAATGGAAGAAGACGAAGACATCATCAAAAGCGCCCTGCTCAGCGAGCTGGACCGGGGCGGACAGAGCTTCGTGGTATATAACCGGGTGCGGGACATCCGCCGGGTGGAGGAAAAGATCCGGGAACTGGTGCCCCAGGCCCGGGTGGCCGTGGGCCACGGAAAGATGAGTGAGGAGACGCTGGAGAACGTCATCATCGATTTTGCGGAACAGCGTACGGATATCCTGGTGTGCACTACCATCATCGAGACGGGCATCGACATGCCCAATGCCAACACCATGATCGTCCTGGATGCGGACCGGTTCGGGCTGTCCCAGCTGTATCAGCTGCGGGGCCGGGTGGGGCGTTCCACCCGGATCGCCTATGCCTACCTGATGTACCGGAGGAACAAAGTGCTGACCGAGGTATCGGAAAA
The DNA here is from genome assembly GCA_017515705.1 of Bacillota bacterium. Taxonomy (GTDB): domain Bacteria; phylum Bacillota; class Clostridia; order Peptostreptococcales; family Anaerovoracaceae; genus RUG14258. Next base: position 9,365 of record JAFWFI010000166.1, on the reverse strand, counting down.
GCGGCTGGCGGCCATCCGGGATTTTACCGAACTGGGAGCCGGCTTCAAGATCGCCATGCGGGACCTGGAGCTGCGGGGCGCCGGAAACCTGCTGGGTACGGAACAGAGCGGCCATATGGTGACGGTGGGGTATGAACTCTACTGCAAGATGCTGGACGAGACCCTGAGGACCCTGAAGGGAGAGCCCCTGCCGGAGGAAGACCAGGAAGTGTCCATCGAACTGAACGTCAGCGCCTATCTGCCGGAGGATTACATCCCCGACGAGACCCAGCGGATCGAACTGTACCAGAAAATCGCATCGGTGCGGTCCGAAGAAGACCGGCTGGAAATCATGGATGAGCTCATCGACCGGTTTGGGGATCCGCCCCCGGCGGCGGAAAACCTGGTCACCGTTGCCCTGATCAAGGCGGAAGCCAAAAGACTGGGAGCGGAGCGGATCTCCGATGGCGGAAACACCGTCACGGTGCATTTCCCGGACCAGGACTGCATGACCCCGGCGGTCATTGGCGGCGCCGTCCGGGCCCTGGGGGAGAAGGTCCGGTTCAGAGCCGGCCGGAAACCCGGCGTCACCTGCCGGATCGAAAACCTCCGCCGGAAGCCGGAAGAGGTGCTGGCACTGCTGCGCAGCATGACGGAGGCGGAAGACGGAGAGCAATAAGCCGGAAGAGGAAGACTTAAGACTCTATAATCTTCCATCTTCTATCTTCCATCTGAAAACTCATTGTGATATAATAATTTGTCAAGCAAACAATCGGACAGGGAAAGAGGAACAGACAAAAATGGAGAAAAAGAAGACCTTTTTACAGGGCGCGCTGATCATGGGCATGGCCGGCGTCGTCATCAAATTCATGGGGGCGGTTTTCCGCATCCCGCTGGGCAACATTATCGGAGACCAGGGGCTGGCCTATTACCAGGGAGCCTACCCGATCTACGTCTTTTTGCTGACCCTGTCGACGGCGGGGATCCCCACGGCAATCTCCAAAATGATTTCGGAAAAGAGTGCGACCGATGAATATGCGGAAGCCCACCGGATCTTCAAGGCATCCTTTGCCCTGATGCTGGGCATCGGCATCGCCACCTCGGCGATTCTCTTCTTCGGGGCGGGACCCATCTGCCAGATCATCAAGAATCCCGGGGCGTATTATTCCATGCGGACCATCGCGCCGGCACTGCTGTTCGTACCCATCATGGCAGCCTTCCGGGGCTACTTCCAGGGTCTGCAGAACATGGCGCCGACGGCGACCTCCCAGGTAGTGGAACAGTTCTTCCGGGTGGTCTTCGGACTGGCGCTGGCGATCTTCCTGCTGCCCCATGGGCTGGAAGCGGCTGCGGCGGGGGCGTCCTCCGGCGCATCCTTCGGCGGACTCTTCGGAGGCATCGCCATCTTCCTGATTTACTTAAAAAACAGAAAAACCATCATTCGCAATATCAAAGAAGGCGTCCGGAAGAGAAAGGAAAGAACCTCTTCCATCATCCGGCGGATCCTGATCATCTCGATCCCCGTAACCATTGGCGCCTCCATCATGGCCATCATGAACTTCATCGACTCGGCCCTGGTCATGCGGCAGCTGCAGAACGGCGCCGGCTTCTCGCCGGATGTGGCGGAGCAGCTCTACGGCCAGCTTTCCGGCATGGTGGCATCCATCATCAACTTCCCGCAGGTCATTTCCATGGGTATCGCGGTGAGCCTGGTGCCGGTGATTTCGGCGGCCTTCCAGAAACGGGACATGGATTTTGTCCATAAAAACGTGGAACTCGGGCTCAGGACCGCGATCCTGATCGGCATGCCCTGCTCCCTGGGGATCATGGTGCTGGCGAAGCCCATTATGCTGCTGCTGTACCCGATGCAGCAGGAGAGCGCCATCAGCAGTTCCTCCTGCCTGTTCATCATGGGCATCGGCGTCATCTTCCTCTCCACCGTGCAGACCCTGACGGGGATGCTGCAGGGGATCGGAAAGGTGTCCGTCCCGGTAATCAACCTCGGGATCGGCGCCGTGGCGAAGATCTTCTGCACGATCTTCCTGGTGGCGATTCCGGCCATCAACGTGAAAGGCGCGGCTTTCGGTACCGTCCTGGCTTACGTCATTGCGGCGACCCTGGACTACCGGGCTGTTCGGAAATACACCCGTACGCGGTTTAACCTGGGGCTGACCTTCGTGAAGCCCACCATTGCCTCTGTGGTGATGGCAGCGGCGGTATACGGCAGCTACAGGCTGGCCGGTCTGATCTTCGGAAACGCCCTGTCCACCATCTTTGCGGTGATGGTAGGGGTTGCGGTCTACGGCGTAGTGATCCTGGCCATCAAGGGGATCACGACGGATGAAATCCGGATGCTGCCCAAGGGCAACAAGATCGCGAAGATCGTGGAAAAGATCCAGCGCTAAGGGGAAAGAATCATGACAAAGGAAGAGATTCGCGAACTATATGAAGAATTCTGCCATCCGGGACAGAGTCCCGGAGAGGCATTTGAGCGCGTGACGGCTATTATCCGCTTTCTGCTCAGCGAGGACGGCTGTCCCTGGGACCGGGTACAGACCCACGAGACCCTTCGCAAGTACATGATCGAGGAAACCTACGAGGTGATCGACGCCATCAATGCGAAGGATATGGATCATCTGGAAGAGGAACTGGGGGATTTTATCCTCCAGGCTATCTATCACGGACTGCTGGGCGAGCAGGAAGGATACTTTGATCTGACGTCCGTGCTGAACCGGGTGTCCGACAAAATGCTGTTCCGGCATCCGCACGTTTTTTTCGTTGAAAACATCGAAAAATCAACAAAAACCCTTGACAATGCACTGGTTAAATGGGAGAATATGAAACAGCGAGAGCGCAGTGAAAAATCCCAAACCCAGCTAATGTCGGAAATCCCGAAGGAACTGCCGGCCCTGATGCGGAGCAATAAAATCCAGAAAAAAGCCAGGGACGTAGGGTTCGACTGGGACGACGTGAAGGACGCCTTTGCGAAGGTTCGCGAAGAAACGGACGAATTACAAGAAATCTATGACACCACAGACAAGCAGCACATCCTGGAAGAAGTCGGAGACCTGCTTTTTTCTGTGGTCAATGTAGCCCGTTTTCTGGATGTGGATCCCGAAGAGGCCCTGTCCTTTACTTCCGAAAAGTTTGTTCGGAGGTTTGGCTTTATCGAAGAAAAAGCCAGGTCTTTAGGGAAAGATTTGACAAGCATGACATTGGATGAGATGGACAGACTTTGGGAAGAAGCGAAGGCGAGGGAATAAATATTAGGAGGTTTATCGTGAATAAAACTGAATTGATCGCAATCGTTGCAGAAGAAACAGGTTTAAAGAAAAAGGAAGCGGAAGCGGCTGTTAACGCAGTATTCGGCGGCATCGAAAAAGCTCTGGTAAAGGGCGACAAGGTTCAGCTGATCGGCTTCGGCACATTTGAAGTACGGACCAGAAAAGAAAGAGAAGGCAGAAACCCGAGAGACCCGGAAAAGACCATCAAGATTCCGGCGACCAAGGCACCTGCATTCAAAGCCGGCAAGGCTTTAAAGGATGCTGTCAACAAATAAGAGATAGCAAAATCAGCAGTGCTTCGGCACTGCTTTTTTCATTGAAGGAGAGCAGAATGAGAGTAGACAAGTTTCTGAAGGTTTCCCGCATCATCAAGCGCCGGACCGTGGCCAAGGAGGCCTGCGATACGGAGAGGATCATCATCAACGGGAAACAGGCCAAGCCCTCCAGCCCGGTAAAGGAGGGAGACATCGTCACCGTGAAATTCGGCGGCGGCGAAGTCAGCGTCCGGGTGAAAAAAATCGCCGAACACGTCCCGAAGGGCGACGCCGGCGATTTATACGAAGTATTGGAAAGCGAGTCGTGAAAAACGGCTCCTTTCTTTTTGTATGAGGGCTGCCCCCTGCAGCCCGGACGTTCTTAAACTATTTCACAAAACGTTTCAGCACTTTGTCCCAGACCAGCTTGATCAGCACCAGCTGGATCGGCACCATTACCGCGCATTTGACGAGCCGCATGGGCAGCAGCGCCAGGTAAGCCTGGCCGTAAAGAATGTTCAGCCAGAGGGTGTCCACAAACAGGTTGACCCCCAGGCATACCAGCAGCACCGGAATGATAATACGCCGGAGGCTGCTTTCTTTTTTATACAGGAAGATCCCGTAGATACAGCCGATCGCGAAAGCGCTGACGGTGAATCCCGGAAAATAGGCGCCGGAAGGGAAGATCAGCATTCCCAGCACGTCGCCCACCGCATAGGCGGCTCCGGCCCACAGGGGTCCGAAGAGGATGCCCACGCAGGCTACCGGCAGGAAGCCGAAGCCGATCCGCAGGAAATCCGTGTTGATGGATAAAAACCGGGTCAGGACCACTTCCAGGGCAATGAAAAAAGCAATCGTGACCAGGCGGCGCGTATTGCTCATTGTAACATTTGACATAATGATCGCCTCCTTCTTTAAAGTAATGCTTGAAATACGAACACTACATTAAAGAGGATGCTCCTTAATGCAGCAGCGGATTCAGTGCGGGCACCGCAAACCGGATGGCTTTTCGTTCCCAGGTATCAATCCCCACCTGGGACACTTAACGCGCCGGCACTTTCTCTACCGCCTTCAGTATAGAAGCAGGATAGGCGGTTGTCAACCGGTTTTTTTATGCAATTTGTGGCGTATGGCACACCGGTATTTTGCACGGTGTGCAGTTTTCGGCGGCCGCTTCGCATTCCCCACCATTGCCCGGGCACATAGCAATAGTGGGGAAGAAGCCGCTGTTCGGGATACCGGAAGGCGATCCCGAAACTAACAACTTTCAACGTTTCGGTTTTTGTGGTAAAATCGGAGTATCAGAATGTAAACAACCTTTAGAGAAAGGACAGCGATATGAACGTGATCGTAATCGGCGGCGGCGCTTCGGGAATGGCGGCGGCCATCACGGCGGCCCGGGCCGGCGCCCAAGTGACCATTTTTGAGAAGGAAGAACGGCTGGGACGGAAGATTCTGGCCACCGGCAACGGGAAATGCAATATGAGCAACGCCCGCTGGGACGGCAGCGAATACAACGAAGCCGGACGGGCGTTTGCGGAGACAGTGCTGTCGAAAGTGAGTCCCGGGGAGACCCTGGAGTTCTTTGAAGAACTGGGCATCTTCCCGCGGGAAGACGCGGAAGGACGGATCTATCCCTCCTCCGAGCAGGCGGCATCGGTGCTGGACGCTCTGCGTTTTGAGGTCGAGCGGCTGAAGATCAAGGTGATCTATGAAGAGTGGATCAAGGGCGTGGTGCCCCAGCGCAGCGGCGATTTTGCCGTGGTCTCCCACGTGAACACCCGCATGAGAGCGGAAAAGGTGATCGTGGCCTGCGGCGGGGACGCCGGAAGGCAGTACGGCTGCGAAGGCGACGGCTTTGCTCTGGCGGAGATGGTGGGGCATACGGTGAAGGAAACGGTGCCGGCCCTGGTGGGACTGACCAGCAATGAAAAATACTTCAAACAGCTGAAGGGTGTCCGGGCGAAGGGGGCTGTGACCCTGACGGCCCAGGCGCAGAATGGTGAGGAAGAAGTCCTGGGGACGTCCCGGGGCGAGATTCAGTTCGGAGAGACCGGTCTGTCCGGAATCTGTGTTTTCGACCTGAGCGGACGGGCGAACCGGGCCATGAAGGAAGAAAAGCGCTGCACGATGACGCTGGACCTGTTCCCGGACATGGAACATGCGGCGTTCCTGGAAATGATGCGTCGCCGGCTGATTCTTTCGGCTCACAAATCCTGCGAGGATTTCCTGAACGGGCTGATCCATAAAAAGCTGATCCCGGTGGTGCTGAAACAGTGCGGCGTGGAGAAACTGAACGATAAAGCGGAGAAGATCACAGAGGATCAGCTGGAGCAGATCAGCTATATGCTGAAGCACTGGGATGTGCGGATCAACGGCTCCCGGCCCTGGAACGACGCCCAGACGACCTCCGGCGGGGTGGAACTGTCCGAGATCGATCCGAATACCATGGAATCGAAGCTTCATCCGGGGCTATATTTCACCGGAGAAGTGGTGGATGTGGACGGCCGCTGCGGCGGGTACAACCTGCAGTGGGCCTGGTCCAGCGGGATCCTGGCGGGCCGTTCGGCGGCTGCCGGGGCAAAGACGGAGGAATGAGATGCTGCGCATCCGTGAAATAAAGTTGGAACTGACGGAAGACAGGGATTGTCTTCCGTCTAAAATTGAAAAGAAGCTGGGGTTGAAACCCGGCAGCATTACCCGGTGGCGGATCGTCCGGGAGTCCGTGGACGCCCGGAAAAAACCCCGGGTCTATCGAATCTATACCGTGGATTTTGAGGCGGAGCGGGAGCAGGCGCTGCTGAAGAAGCATCGGATTCTGAGCGAAGCACCGGAGGAAGCCTTCCGGGGAATCCCCGCCTTTTCCCTGGAGGGAAGGTGGCCGGACGAAGTGAGATCGGATGAGGGGTTCGCAAAGCAATTCCGCCCCATCATCGCCGGCTTCGGCCCCTGCGGGATGTTCGCCGCCCTCTACCTGGCGCGGCAGGGACTGCGGCCCCTGGTGCTGGAGCGGGGCGAACCCATGGAAGAACGGATGAGAAAGGTGGAAGCCTTTTGGAAAAACGGAAAGCTGGACCCTGTCTCCAATGTTCAGTTCGGGGAAGGCGGCGCCGGGACTTTTTCCGACGGGAAACTCAATTCCGGCATCAAGCGCTCTTACCGGACGGAAATGGTGCTGAAAGAACTGGCGGACCACGGTGCGCCGGAGGAGATTTTGTACAAGCAGAATCCCCACGTGGGAACGGATGTCCTGCGGGAAGTGGTGGTGAATATCCGGAAGGAGATCGAGGCTCTGGGCGGCGAGATTCGGTTCCGGGCCTGTTTCACCGGCCTGCGGACGGATGAAGGCCGGCTGCGGGCGGTGGAAGTGAACGGGGAAGAAGAAATTCCCGCGGCGGCTCTGGTAATCGCCCCGGGGCACAGCGCCCGGGACAGCTTCCGAATGCTGAAAGAGGCGGGCTTCGGAATGGAAGCGAAAGCCTTTTCCATCGGCGCCCGGATCGAACACCCACAGGAAATGATCGATGCGAGCCAGTACGGATCTGCGGAAGCGGCCGGCGTACTGGGAGCGGCGGATTATAAGCTCTCCTATCGTTGCCGGGATGGCCGGGGGGTCTACACCTTCTGCATGTGCCCCGGCGGTTATGTGGTGGCCTCTGCTTCGGAAGAAGGAGGCGTGGTCACCAACGGGATGAGTTACCACAGCCGGGACGGACGGAATGCCAACAGCGCCCTGCTGGTGGGCGTGGAACCGTCGGATTTCGATTCGGAGGATCCCCTGGCAGGGGTGGAATTCCAGCGGAAATGGGAGCGGGCGGCCTTTGAAGCCGGCGGCGGGAACTGTTTCGCCCCGGCCCAGACTGTAGGGGACTTTTTGGCGGATGTGCCGTCGAAAGGCCCCGGCAGCGTGACGCCCACCTACCGGCCCGGTGTAAAATGGACGGATATCACCCGATGTCTGCCGGCCTTTGCGGCGGCGGCCATGCGGGAAGCCCTGCCGGAGCTGGGCAAAAAAGTGAAAGGTTTCGACCGATTCGACGCCGTGCTGACGGCGGTCGAATCCCGCAGCTCCTCCCCTGTGCGCATTTTGAGGGGAGAAGACCTCCAGGCAACCGTCCGGGGCGTCTACCCCGCCGGCGAAGGCGCCGGATACGCCGGCGGCATCCTCTCCGCTGCCGTTGACGGCATCCGGGTGGCGGAGAAGATTTGTGAGGAACTTGGAGCTTTAATTCAATCGAGGAGGAAAGACATTTGAGATTCTACTTTCTGCGCCACCCCGAGACCCAGGCCAACGACCGGTCCCTGATCTACGGGTGGTCCGATTTTGACTATACCGAAAAAGGAAAAGAAATGTTCGGGGAAATCCAGTCCCGCATGGACGATTACGACTTCGACCGGATCTACACCAGCCCCCTGGGACGAGCCCGGAAACTGGCGGAAGCCATCGGGAAACGCCGGGGCAAGGAAGTCATCGTGGAAGAACGCCTCAAGGAAATGCACTACGGAGTGCTGGAAGGAATGCCCTACCCGGAAGCTCTGGAAAAGTACCCGGAAGTCCTGGACCGGCTTTTCGGCGACCTGGAGCACTTTACCGTGCCGGAAGGCGAGAGCATCGACAACATCACCGCGCGGGTGGGGGAATTCCTGGACGAGATCAAGGAAGAGGAAGGAGCCGTGCTCCTCATCACCCACTCCATGCTCACCCACACCGCCCTGTCCTGCCTCCTGGATTTGCCGCGGAACGACATGTGGCACTTCAAAATCGACCCCTGCATGCTGATTCGGGTCGACTACCACGACGGCTACGGCGTCATGAAATTCATGATTCCCTATGAAGAAACCGACGGGACATATATAGTGAATATTGATGGGAGGTAGAGTTTTCAGACTGGAGTCTAAATAAGATTCATTTCGGCAGCAGGAGGAGAAACGTCGCAGGGACATTGCGAGCAGCCGGTCCTTAGCGATTGGCGAGCCAAAGGCGAAGACAGAGCTTAGTACCGTTGCGTCGCGAGCCATAGCGAGAGCGTGTCCCGAGATGTTTGCTCCGGATGCGCCAAATGAATCTTTTTTAAGAAAGTCTTAAGACTTTTCCCCGTTTGTTTATAAGAAACCCCCGATATACTGAAACCAACCTCAAACCACGAAAGGAAGCGGCCATGAACATTCTGATCTGCGACGACGACAAGGAAATCGTCCGGGCGATTGAGATCTATCTGAAAAACGAAGGCTACGGCACCCTTCCGGCATACGACGGCCTGCAGGCGCTGCAGATCCTCGAACGGGAGCCGGTGCACCTGGTGATCATGGACATCATGATGCCCGGGCTGGACGGACTCTCCGCCACGGAAAAGATCCGGGCGACGAGAAACGTGCCCATCATCCTGCTGTCGGCAAAATCGGAAGACTACGACAAGATCCAGGGACTGAACCTGGGGGCGGACGACTACATCACCAAGCCCTTCAGCCCCATGGAACTGGTGGCCCGGGTCAAATCCCAGCTGCGGCGGTTCACCGACCTGGGGAGCATGGAAAAACCCCGGGAAGGGCATCAGTTCCGCACCGGCGGATTGTTCCTGGACGATGACGAAAAAACGGTCACCGTAGACGGCGAGGCAATCTTCCTGACGCCGAAGGAGTACGGGATCCTGGCCTTCCTGATGAAGAACATGGGAAAGGTGTTCTCCATTGAACAGATCTACGAGCAGGTCTGGGACGAGCCGGCTTACAATCCGGACAATACGGTGGCGGTGCATATCCGGCACATCCGGGAGAAGATCGAGATCGACCCGAAAGATCCGCGGTATCTGAAGGTGGTCTGGGGGGTAGGATACAAAATCGAAAAGAT
>JAFWFI010000022.1 GCA_017515705.1 Bacillota bacterium | reverse complement strand
GGGGAGCACATCCTGTCCGGGATCCTGTTCACGGAACACGGCATTGAAAACAAGGGCTTCCACCTGGGGAGCGAGATCTCCACTCTGGATGCCGGCATCAAGAATATGTCGGAGGACATGATCCGGGAACTGGAATGGAAGGCCAACCAGGTGGTCTTCCGGGGGATCCCGGTGCGGGTGGAAATGCTGGAAACCCGGGAAGATGCGGAAAAATACCCCCTGCGAAAGGCTCTCAAGGTGGACGAGGACATTTCGGTGGTGATCATCGACGGCGTGGACTGCGTGGCTTGCTGCTGTCCCCATCCGGCGGATACCTCCCAGGTGGGACTGATCAAGATCATCAAGGCCGAGCACTATAAAGGGATGACCCGGGTGTATTTCAAGTGCGGGATGCGGGCCCTGAAGGATTATGCCCTGAAGCATGACATCGTTACGGCCCTGAACCTGAAGTATTCCTCGGAGGACGAGACCCTGCTGGAGAACATCAAAATCCAGGACAAGAAGACCGGAGCCCTTCGGAACGAACTCTATACGCTGAAGCAGCGGCTGGCGGTCATCGAAGCGGAGACTCTGATCGCGGAAGCGGACCGGGCGGTGGCCCATGAATTCGATGACCGGAACCTGGACGAGCTGAAGTTCCTGGGAAAGAAGCTTTCGGAGATGACGGAACTGCCCGTGATCCTGTCCTCTACGGCCTGCAACACGGTGCTGCTGACACACTCCGGGAAGAGCAGTCTGAAATGTGGACAGGTAGTGAAGGAATTCGCTGTGGGGTTCGGTGGAAAAGGCGGCGGAAGTGACACCCTGGCCCAGGCCTTGTTCAGCGATGTGGAAATCATGCGCAACTTCGTGAACATCGCCATTCATTCTGTGTAAAGAATGGGGATAAACTGTGAAGCGGCCGGGGATTGAACGGCCGTTTTCCCACAAGAGGGAGAGTACTTAAAGAAGAAGACAGACTGTGGAAGCACTTCATGGTGTAATACTTTTGTAACAAACATATACTTCAAGTCAAAAAGATGCCGGAAACCCTGTAATATCAACGGTTCCCGGCATTTTTGGTTTCTTCGGGAAAAATGGTGGAAAGGGTGTGGATTATTTTTGAAGAGATATTCGAAAAAGTTCGAATTTTCAAGGCTTCCGGGGTTTTTTGGTTTTCCACACAAAAAATCAGGGGCTGTTGATAAAATGAGGAAAACTCAAAAAAAGCCTCCGAGCCCAGTCATTTCAACGGTTTTGGCTGTTGAAAACGGTTTCGGAGGGTTGTTTCAGATGGATTACAGATATATTACAGAACGATTTCAGACCGGCAGAGAGCCCGGATCATGTGGGAACGGGGCTGGCCGGTGCGCCGGAGGAATTCTTCCAGAGATTCTTTGGTTTTCTGGCGTTTCGTGTCCCCCGAAGCGGGGCAGGGATTGGTAACGGCGGGGATGGTGTGCCGCTGTGCCGCCTCCCGAACCTGGCGCTCCTCCGCATAGATCAGCGGTCGGATCTGGATCAGGGGCGTTCGTTCAAACCGGGTCACAGCCTTGAAGGCATTCACCCGGCTTTCGTAGAGCATACTCATGAAGAAGGTTTCCAGCAGGTCGTCCCCGTGGTGCCCCAGCGCCAGTTTCGTGACGCCGTTTTCCTCACAGACCCGGTGGAGAATGCCCCGGCGCATCCGGGCGCAGAGGCTGCAGGGATTCTTTTCCCGCCGCTCTTCAAAGATCACTTTTCCCAGACGGGTCCGTTCCGCAATGAAGTCCACTTCCCGCTCCCGGCAGAATGCTGCCAGGGTTTCCAGGTCAAAGCCTTCAAAGCCCATATCCACGGTGACCGCCTTCAGATCAAAGGATACCGGGGCAAAGCGCCGGTACAACGACAGGGCGTGCAGCAGCGTCATGGAGTCCTTCCCGCCGGAAAGCCCCACGGCTACCACGTCGCCTTCGTCGAACATATGGAATTCTTCCTGTGCCAGTTTGATGCAGCCTAAGATCTCTTTCATGACAGTCGCCCTTTCGCTGGTTCTACTATACAACACCGGGACTGTCGATTTCAACCGGAAAAACCCACGGCTCCCATCTCCGAATTGACACTTCCGAACCAAGGCCCTATAATGGAAAAGGCGTCCGTTTCCGGAAGAAAGCGGCGTCCGGGAGGAAGCACAATGGAGAACAAACAGACAAGAGGACATCTGGCAGCATTTTTGACCATACTGATCTGGGGGACCACCTTCGTTTCCACGAAAGTCCTGCTTCGGGATTTTCAGCCGGTGGAGATTCTGTTTTCCCGTTTTCTGCTGGGACTGATCGCCCTGTTCATCGTCTGCCCGAGGAGACTGAAGGGAACCACCCTGAAGCAGGAATTGATGTTTGCCGGCGCGGGGCTCTTCGGAATCACCCTCTATTACCTGTTTGAAAACATCGCCCTGACTTATACCAGCGCTTCCAACGTGGGGGTCATCACCACCACGGCGCCGTTTTTCACGGCGATCCTGGCCCTCCTGTTCCTGAAGGAAGAACGAAAGGGGCTGTGGTTTTACGTGGGCTTCCTTCTCGCGATTACGGGTGTCTGCCTGATCAGCTTCAACGGAAGCACTCTTCACCTGGACCCGAAAGGGGACCTGCTGGCGCTGATCGCCGCCCTGACCTGGGGCTTCTATTCCATCCTCATGAAGAAGATCACGGGCTTCGGCTACTCCACCTTTTTGGTTACGAGGCGGGTGTTTGAATACGGCCTGGTCATCATGATCCCGGCGCTGTTCCTCTTTGGTTTTGACCCGGATCCGCGGCGGTTCTTCGACCCGGTGAACCTGGGCAACCTGGTCTTCCTGGGACTGGGGGCTTCCGCCCTGTGCTTCGTCACCTGGAACTATGCCGTGAAGATCCTGGGAGCGGTCCGGACCAGCGTGTACATTTACCTCACTCCGGCGGTGACGGTGATCATGGCCTTCCTGATTCTGCGGGAGCCCATTACGCTGATGCTGCTCGCGGGGATGGCATTGACCCTGGCAGGGCTTGTGGTGTCGGAGAGGAAATGAATGAAATCCCCGAAAGTGTGACGATTCCACGGCTTTTCGGGGGAGATTGTGGAAAAAATGTGGGAAGAATGTTGACATTTTTCCGGTTAGCATATAAAATTTTAGTGTTAAGATACCTTATCAAGAGCGGCGGAGGGACAGGCCCTGCGAAACCCGGCAACCGGACAGTGTCCAAGGTGCTAAATCCTGCAGAATTATTCTGAAAGATGAGGCGAACAAGTGAGAGATGAGCCTCTTCTTCCGAAGAGGCTTTCGATATTCAAGGGAGGTAAAATATGAAACGATTATTCACATCCGAGTCCGTTACCGAAGGGCATCCGGATAAAATCTGCGACCAGATCTCGGACGCGATCTTAGATGCGATTCTGGCCAAGGACCCCAACGGCAGAGTCGCTGCGGAAACCACCGTCACCACCGGTATGGTGACCGTGATGGGCGAAATCACCACCGAATGCTATGTGGACATTCCGAAACTGATCCGGGAAGTTATCCGGGACATCGGTTACAATAAAGGCGAATACGGTTTTGATGCGGACAACTGCGCCGTGATCACCACCATCGACGAGCAGTCCGGGGACATCGCCATGGGCGTGGACCGGGACGGCGCCGGCGACCAGGGGATCATGTTCGGTTACGCCTGCAATGAAACCGAGGAACTCATGCCCATGCCGATCTCGCTGGCCCACAAGCTGGCGCGGAAACTGGCGGAGGTCCGGAAGACCGGCGTGCTGCCCTATCTGCGGCCCGACGGCAAGACCCAGGTCACCATCGAATACGAGGGGGACAAGCCCAAGCGGGTGGACACCGTGCTGATCTCCACTCAGCACGACCCGGAAGCCACCCAGGAACAGATCCGGGAAGACCTGATCGAAAAAGTCATCAAAGCCATCATCCCGGCGGAACTGCTGGATGAGGAGACGAAATACATCATCAACCCCACAGGGCGCTTCGTCATCGGCGGACCGGTGGGGGATTCCGGGCTGACCGGCCGGAAGATCATCGTGGACACCTACGGCGGATACGCCCGTCATGGCGGCGGCGCCTTCTCCGGCAAGGATCCAACCAAGGTAGACCGCAGCGCGGCTTACGCGGCCCGGTATGCGGCCAAGAACATCGTGGCAGCGGGTCTGGCGGACAAGTGCGAGATCCAGCTGGCTTACGCCATCGGCGTGGCGGAACCGGTTTCCATCCTGGTGGAGACCTTTGGCACCGGCAAGATCGCGGACGAGAAGATCGCCGAACTGGTGGCGGAAAACTTCGTGTTCACTCCCAAGGGCATCATCGAAGCCCTGGACCTGCGAAAACCGATCTACCGGCAGGTGGCTGCCTACGGGCACATGGGCCGGACCGATCTGGATGTTTCCTGGGAAAAGACCGACAAGGCGGAAATCCTGCGAAAAGCGGCGGAATCCTTGGGCTAAAGCCTTGCCTGAGCGTCATTTCCCATATATAATAGTAATTTAAGGGAGTGATATATATGGAAATCAAAGTAGCAAAGTTCGGGGGTTCCTCGGTGGCTGACGCCATTCAAATGAGAAAAGTCAAGGCCATCATCGACGCGGACCCGACCCGCCGGTACATCGTGGTATCGGCTCCGGGGAAGCGCTTTGCGGAAGACAGCAAACTGACGGACCTTCTGTATCTGTGCAAGACCCACGTGGAGCACAACGTGCCCTTCCACCAGGTCTTTCAGGTGATCTGGGACCGGTTCAAGATCATGATCATGAACCTGGGGCTGGACCTGGACATCGACCCGTATTTCCTGGAGATACGGGAAAACCTGCAGAACGGCGCCAGCGACGATTACATCGCCAGCCGGGGGGAATACCTCAGTGCGATCCTGGCAGCCAATTACTTCGGATTCGACTTCATCGATCCGAAGGACTACATCAAATTCGATACCAGCGGCAAATTCATGGCGGAGGAGACCAACAACCTCCTGGCGGCGGAGCTGCCCAAGCATGAATACGCCGTGATCCCCGGTTTTTACGGGGCAAAACTGGACGGGAGCATCAAAACCTTCTCCCGGGGCGGTTCGGATATCACCGGCGCCCTGGTGGCAAAGGCCGTCGGCGCCTCCGTCTACGAAAACTGGACCGACGTGTCCGGGTTCCTGATGGCGGACCCGCGGATCGTGGAAAACGCGAAACCCATCGGCACGGTCACTTACAGGGAACTCAGGGAGCTGTCCTACATGGGCGCTTCCGTTCTCCACGACGAGGCCGTGTTCCCGGTGAAGGAAGCGGACATCCCCATCAACATCCGGAACACCAACGAACCGGACAACCCCGGTACGATCATTCTTTCACAGATACCGGAAGGGGAGACCGACGAGGTCATCACCGGCATTTCCGGCCGGAAGGGCTATACCGTTATCGGCATTTACAAAGACGGGATGAACAACGAAGTGGGCTACATCAAGCGGCTTCTGAGCATTCTGGAAAACTACAACATCCCCTTTGAGCACCTGCCTTCCGGCATCGACACCGCCTCCATCGTCATTTCCCAGAAGAACACGGACGGGATCCTGGGGGATCTGTTGGAAGATATCCAGCGGCGGCTGACACCGGACCACCTGGAAGTGAGCCAGGACCTGGCGCTGATCGCGACGGTGGGCCACGGGATGTGCAACCGCATCGGCGTATCCGCTACCCTGTTCACGGCACTGTACCAGGCCGGCGTCAACATCCGGATGATCGATCAGGGCTCCAGCGAGTTGAGCATCATCGTCGGCGTGCAGTTGGCGGATTTTGAAAAGGCCATCAAGGCCATTTACGAAGCCTTTGTTGAGAAGAAACTGCTGAAGAAAACCAGCAACGAGGAAAAATCATGAAGAACGTATACCATGACATCGAAATCGAAAACGACAGCCTGGAATCGCTGAAGGACGTCGAGGCCATGCCTCAGTTCAAGAAAGTCGAAGAGGCTCCGAGAAAGCGCCGGGTGGAGTATGACGAGCACGGCCGGATCCGGAAGGACTACAGCAACAAGTGGATCAAGATCGGACTGCTGGTCATCGCCATCGTCCTGGTGAATCTGTTCTTTTTCCACACCTGTGCGGCAGACCTCGCACAAATGTTTTAACCGCAAGGGCAGCCGGTTCGGCCTGCCCTTCTAATAAATGGAGAGAAAAATGGGATTACTTGAAAAAATATTCGGAGATTTAAACGAGAAAGAAGTTAAAAAACTGGACAAGATCGCGAATCAGATCGAAGAGTTGGAACCGGAGATCCACGCATTGTCCCACGAAGAGCTGCGGGCCAAGACCGACGAATTCAAACAGCGGCTGGCAGAGGGGGAGACCCTGGACGACCTGCTGCCGGAGGCCTTTGCGGTGTGCCGGGAAGCGTCTGTCCGAACTCTTGGGATGCGGCATTTCCACGTACAGCTCATCGGCGGCATCGTCCTGCACCAGGGCAAGATCGCCGAAATGAAGACCGGTGAAGGGAAGACCTTGGTGGCGACCCTGCCGGTATACCTGAACGCCCTGGAAGGAAAGGGCGTCCACGTGGTCACCGTCAACGATTACCTGGCCCGACGCGATATGGAGTGGATGGGCAAAATCTACAAATACCTGGGGATGAGCGTGGGCTGCATCGTCAACGGGCTGACTTCCGCCGAGCGGCAGGCCGCCTACAACTGCGACATCACCTACGGCACCAACAATGAATTCGGCTTCGACTACCTGAGGGACAACATGGCCGTTTCCAAGGAGCGCCGGCTTCAGCAGGGCGCCCACTTCGCCATCGTGGACGAAGTGGACTCGGTCCTCATCGACGAAGCGAGAACGCCGCTGATCATTTCCG
>JAFWFI010000165.1 GCA_017515705.1 Bacillota bacterium | reverse complement strand
GAAAAACCCGCGGATTCAAATTGACAAGCCCCCTTTTTTTCAGTAATATAGTAGGGTAGAGCGAAAAAGGCTGAGAAAAAGAGAGTAGGATGCGATAGTCTTCCAGAGAGCGGCCGGTCGGTGCGAGACCGCAGACGAAAACATCTGAAGATCACTTTGGAGCCGGTGGGCTGAAAGAGCAGTAAGTTCACCCGTCCTCCGCGCGTTAAGCGGACAAGAGCGATATTCATTTCCGGGCACATTCCCGGAATAGAGTATAAAACGGGTGGTACCGCGGTTTTTATCGTCCCGAAGACAGTGTCTTCGGGGCATTTTTTTATAAATACCATTCAAATTAACATAAAGGAGAATACAAATGTTTGAAAATCTATCCACCAAACCCATCGCCGACCTGCAGAACGAACAGGTCGAACAGTGGGACAAAGAAGACCTGCTGAACAAATGCGTCGTGACCCGGAAAGACATGCCGTCCTTCGTCTTCTATGAAGGACCGCCCACCGCCAACGGCAAGCCGGGCATCCACCACGTCATGGCCCGGACACTGAAGGACTCCGTCCTGAGATACAAAACCATGAAAGGCTACCAGATCAAGCGGAAGGCCGGCTGGGACACCCACGGCCTGCCGGTAGAGATCGAGGTCGAAAAACAGCTGGGAATCTCTTCCAAGCCTGAAATCGAGAAATACGGCATCGCCGAATTCAACGAAAAATGCCGGGAATCCGTCTTCACCTATGAAGCCCAGTGGCGGGAAATGACCCGGAGAATGGGCTATCTGGTGGACCTGGAACACCCCTACATCACCCTGGACAACGACTACATCGAATCCGCCTGGTGGATCCTGAACAAGTTCTTCAAGGAAGGATTCATCTACGAAGGATACAAGATCCTGCCTTACTGCCCCCGCTGCGGAACGGGTCTGGCTTCCCACGAAGTCGCATTAGGCTACAAGGAAATCAAATCCGAGACCGCTACCGTGCGCTTCAAGAAGAAGGGTGCGGAAGGTGAATACTTCCTGGCATGGACCACCACGCCCTGGACCCTGGCGGCCAACGTCTGCGTGACCGTAGGCCCGGAAGTGGACTACGTCAAAGTCAAGTATGAAGACGGCAACGTCTATTACCTGGCCAAGGCACTGGCACCCACCGTTCTGAAGGGTGAATACGAAGTGTTGGAGGAAATGAAGGGCAAGGACCTGGAATACCAGGAATACGAACAGCTGATGCCTTTCGTGAAAGTGGACGGCAAGGCCTTTTATGTGACCTGCGCGGACTACGTCACCACGGAAGACGGTACCGGCATCGTCCATACCGCCGGCGCCTTCGGTGAAGATGACTACAATACCTGCAGAAAGTACGGCATCCAGGTGGTGAACCCGGTGGCGGAAAACGGCAAGTACATCACGACCCCCTGGGAAGGGATGTTCGTCATGGACGCCGACCCGGAAATCATCAAGTGGCTGGCGCAGGAGGGCAAGCTCTTCGCCAAGCAGAGGATGCTGCATAACTATCCGCATTGCTGGCGCTGCCAGACACCGCTGCTGTACTATGCAAAGCCCAGCTGGTACATCGAGATGACCAAAATCAAGGACGTACTGATCCGCGAGAACAACAAGGTCAACTGGTTCCCGGATTTTGTCGGGGAAAAGCGCTTCGGCAACTGGCTGGAAAACCTCAATGACTGGGCGATTTCCAGAAGCCGTTACTGGGGCACTCCGCTGAACATCTGGCGGTGCGAATGCGGTCACTTGGAATCCGCCGGATCCCGTGCGGAACTGGTGGAAAAAGCCATCGAAGACATTGCGGAAACCGTGGAACTGCACCGGCCGTATGTGGATGACATCCACTTCAAGTGCCCGAAGTGCGGAAAGACCATGAACCGCGTGCCGGATGTCATCGACTGCTGGTTCGACAGCGGCGCAATGCCCTTTGCCCAGCAGCATTATCCCTTTGAAAACAGCGAGAACTTCGACGAGGAACTGTTCCCGGCGGACTTCATCTGCGAAGGCATCGACCAGACCAGAGGATGGTTCTACTCCCTGCTGGCCATCTCCTGCTTCGTCAAGGGGAAGGCTCCGTACAAGAATGTGCTCGTCAACGACCTGATTCTGGACAAGGAAGGCAAGAAGATGAGCAAATCCAGAGGAAACACCGTTTCCCCGATGGAACTCTTCGACAAGTACGGCGCGGACGCCACCCGCTGGTACATGCTGCAGGTTTCCCCGGCATGGAGCCCCACCAAGTTTGACGAAGACGGCCTCATCGAGACCCAGAGCAAGTTCTTCGGCACGCTGAAAAACGTCTACAATTTCTTCGTCCTGTACTCCAACACGGACGATATCGATATCAAAGCCTGCGGCATCCCTTATGCCCAGCGGGCGGAACTGGACCGGTGGATCCTGTCCAAGTACAACAAACTGATCCGGGAAGTGACCTGGGATATGGATCACTACGACCATATGAAGACCACCCGGAAGATCCAGGAATTCGTGGAAGAAGACCTGTCCAACTGGTACATCCGGAGAGCCCGGAGACGGTTCTATCAGGAAGGCTTAAGCGATGACAAGAAAGCGGTATTCGCCACCACCTATGAGATCCTGGTGGGCGTTTCCAAGCTGATCGCGCCGTTCGCCCCGTTCCTGTCGGACGAAATGTACGGCAAGCTCACCGGCGAGGAATCCGTTCACATCGCTTTCTATCCGGAAGCGGACGAAAGCCTCATCGACGAGCACGTGGAAGAGAGAATGGATCTGGTGCGGGCCCTGGTAACACTGGGCCGCGGAGCCAGAGAGAAAGAACGGATCAAGGTTCGTCAGCCCCTGTCGGAAGTCCTGGTGGACGGCAAGTACGAAAGCCTGATCGCCGACATGACCGACCTGATTAGAGAAGAACTGAACGTGAAGGAAGTGGTCTTCGAGAAGGATCTGGACCAGTACATGAACTTCACCCTGAAGCCGAACTTCAAGGCGGCGGGCCCGGTGCTGGGCGGCAAGGTCAAGGCCTTCGGCGGCGCCCTGGCGAAGCTGGATGCCAAGGAAGTGGTTCAGAAGCTGGAAGCGGACGGCGAAATGACCCTGGAACTGAACGGCGAGGACACCGTGATCACCAAGGACCTGGTGGATACCCGCATCAGCGCCAAGGAAGGCTTCGCGGTTTCCATGGAAAACAACCTCTTCACCATCCTGGATACCAACCTGACGCCGGAGCTGGTGGATGAAGGCCTGTCCCGTGAATTCATCTCCAAGGTGCAGCAGATGAGAAAAGCGGCCAACTTCGAAATGATGGACCGGATCCGGATCACTTACAAAGCGGATGCGGACGTGGCGAAGGCTGTGGCAGTGCACAAAGACCACATCATGGGCGAGACCCTGGCAGTGGAAATGGCAGAGGGCGAAGGAGGCGAAGTCTTCAAACTCAACGGCCACGAGACTGCGATCAAGGTTGAAAGAGTATAATCTGTAAAGAAAGAAGAG
>JAFWFI010000021.1 GCA_017515705.1 Bacillota bacterium | reverse complement strand
GCACCGGGCTTCCACCGTCCCCGGCTCTCTATCACTTTCACAGGTGACCTACTCTCTCCGTCAAAGTCTTTATAGTACGTATTCACTTTTCGCTCTTAATATATTAATCCTTCGCCGGTTTTTTGTCAATGAAAATTTCCTCAACAAGCCATGAAATTCTTACGCCAGTCTTCTCCGGAGGAGCAGGACCATCAGCCCTGCTCCTGCCGCAAAGATCAGGAGCACTCCCATCCGGTACAGCCACTTCGTGCCCATTCCGCCGGTAGAGGGGAGTTCATACCCCGTAGTGTTCATGATTTTCACGACCCATTCGTTCTTGCCGGCTGCTCTCTCTGCTTTTGCGAAAGCGGTTTCTTCACCGTTGATGGTAGCCTTTACCACTACGTCGCTGCCGCTTCCGCACTGAACATCGATTTGTACATCACCTTCCAGTGCGTTGTATCCGTTCGGTGTCGTCTGCTCGTGCATGGTGTAAGTCCCCAGCGGGACTTCGTCATCTTTGATGACCACCGCCTCTTCGGATCCTTCGGCCTTTGTGGAAGTCATTTCTCCCTTGGCATCCCCGAAGCTGCTGTCGCCTTCGAAGACGAAGCCTGCACCTTCCAGTGCGTTCCCGGCCTGGTCGACTTTGACCACACGGATCGCCACGCCCACAGGGCTGTTGGGGATGGACAGGAGGTAGGATACCTGTTCATCGGAGGATCCGGTCCGGCTCAGCCAGGATTCATCTCCGCCGCTGATGATGGACACGGTTCCGTCATTGCCGATGCTGAAGCACAGGTCCTCTGCCGGCAGCTGGTAGTTTTCCGCTGCCTTGGTTTCTGTCAGGTAATAGGTTCCCGGATTCAGGTCCATGGATACACCTTCCAGAACTCCGTTTTCATCCGTTACCAGGTCTTCAAACCCGGTGATGGGATAGTAGTCTTTCCGCTTGTTCCCGTCCTTGTCTTCTACCTGCAGGTACAGGGCGAAGTGAACGCCTTTCAGGGCTTCGCCGGTGGAAGCATCCACCTTCTTCACGGTGAAGTCGTTGGAACGGTTCTTGATGGTGACGGTTGCCGCCATCTGCGGGTTGTCTGTTGTGATTTCATACAGCGCTTCATCCACGCCGGTGATTTCCTTGATGCTGCCGTTCGATGCTACGGTGATCTGCATGGGCTGATCCAGGACTACAAATCCTTTCGGCGCCGATGTTTCCGTCAGCAGGAAGGTTCCTTCCGGCAGATAAGCGATGGTGATTCTGCCGTCCTGTCCGGAAGTATAGGATTCGGCCGCTACGGGGTTCCCGTTCTCGTCGGTCAGGGTAAAGGCTGCGCCGGAGAGGGGGCTGCCCGTCCAGTCTGTCTTGACCAGTTCGATGCCCGGCCGGGAGTTGGTGATGGTATCGGTCCGAACGTTTTCATTCTTTCCGGTGGACTTGCCCTTTTCGTAATGAACGTTGTAGGTGTAGCTGCCGGAGACCATACCGCCGGCTGCCGTGCCGTTGATGGTCAGGTTTCCGCCCTCTTCGATGGGGGTAACGGTACCGGGGTCGGTGACCATCCCGTCCACGATTGCGGGGGAAGCGTTGCTGATGGTTACTTCCCGGACCTCATATTCGTTGAAGGAGTGGTTGTTGCCCTGCTCGTCAAACAGGTCCTGGAAGAAGTAGTAGATTTCTGTTTCTGCTGTCGGCAGTTCCCGAACGGTGCCGTCCAGCAGTTCGCCGTTCAGGTAGACGGCGAAGTAGATGCTGTCGTGAGCTTCCATGAAGTCCTTGTCGGTCCAGACTTTCTTCGCTGTCAGGCCCCAGCCCTTCTGGTTGCGGATCTCGATGGCAGGATCTTCGTTTACCATCACCGTACCGATGTACGGTGTGGACTGCGCTTCTGCCGGTTCCACGTCTGTGCGAACGTAGCCGTCTGCATCCCGGCGGGTGTATCCCTTGGGTACTTCCTTGTCCCGCTCTTCCGCTTTATACTGGGTCCCGATGATCAGGTTCCGTACTTCGACGGTGTGATCTGCCGGAATCTTGGAAATGGTGCCGTTCATGGAGGTTTCAAAAGTCGCCTGCTCTTTTTCAGCAGCAGTCAGCTTGCTGTATTCTGTCTTTCCGATGGAGACAAACTGTTTTTTGCCTGCGTCCCAGCTGCAGTAATTTCCCTTCGCGTCTTTCACATGGTATTTGTACATGTTGGCCGCGGGCAGGTTTTCCGGATTCGCATTTTCATCTCCCAGGTACAGCCGGAAGGTGAATGTGCTGCTGTTTTCCGGATAATGCAGGAGGGTCTTCCCGTCGGAATCGTAAAGTTTCTTCGTCAGGGACAGGGTCCGCATGGCCCCTTCCTTCACGTGGTTTTCGAATTCAACCTTGTTGCGATTCTTCAGTGTGTCTTCGATGGTAGCATAATCTCTGCGGTTGGTTCCGCCCACCAGGTTTTCTGTCTCGGTCCCTTTGAGTTCCTGGCTGTTCATGGAAACCTGGTCATACACGTCCGGGTTGATGCCGCATTCCACTACATAGTATGTCTTGGTGCCGTCCGGCATGCTGACTTCGGCAGACTGGCCGGGTTTCAGGAAGAACACGTTGTTGTAGCTCCGGGTTCCGCCGGCAGGAGTGAAATTCTCCTGGTACCGAACCTTCGCTGTGCTGCCTGCATAGACCACTCTGTCCGTATCCCCTTCTTCTTCTCCCAGGTAGTGGAGAACGCTCTTGCCATCTTCTACTGTGTAGTAGCAGATCTGGTACGGGAATTCAACCAGGTCGTTGGAGGCTTCTTCTGTTCCGGTCAGTTTCTTGCTGAGGATGAAGCTTCCCGGTTTTACCGCTGCCAGGTTGAAGCGCATGTGCAGGTTGGAAGCACCGGCGCCCCGTTCCATGTAGAACATTTTCATGTCGTGGTTGGAGTAATCCTTGAACACACGAACGGTTTTGCTTTTTATCTGTTTCTCTTCAAAGATTTCATTCAGGTTCCGGTCGATTTCCTTTTCGGACAGGCCTCTCTTTTTGTAGTTATCCCGGAAGATTTCATACAGGGTGGAGTTTCCTCTGCTGCTCTTGACTTCGCCGGTCCGGAAGTTGATGGAACCGGTCATGGCCGAGTGTACCCCGCCCAGATCCAGTACCAGTTCTCCGTCTACGTAGAACCAGAAGTCGTCGTCGCCGGAGAATTCGAAGATGATGTCGTGGCCCCAGGCATCCAGCCCGTTGGCAGGCTGTGTGAATGCGGCTTCCATCTCCATCCCGAAGAAGTAATCTACGTCATCCTGGCTTCCCAGGTGGTACAGTTTCTCGCCTTTCCGTGCGTCCGTATCCGGCAGTTCCTGCCCCAGGACGTTCGTCATATTTGTGATGATGTTTCCATCCTTGCCGACAGCGTATTTTGCATCCTCGATTTCATCATACGGCATGAACTGGCCATGTGTCCGGGTGTTCTTCGTTTCACCGTTGCCGGTGATGGCTCCCAGCTGGTCGTATACCGTAAAGGTTCCGTCCTCGTTCAGGTGTGCAAAATTCTGGGTGCTGTCGTATTCAAAGTATCCGCTTTCATTGTAGATGCTCTGCAGGAACAGGTTGTTCACCGGAGTCATGCCTGTGAACAGTTCATTCAGGGAGTGCCCAGCGCGGCCGGTCACGCTGGTGCTGACCGGATATCCGTTCTTGTCCAGGTTCGTGCTCAGCAGCCCCGCGTTGTTGTTGTCGCCGCCGAAGAAAGCTTCCTGATTTTTATCCCGGTTCTTGGAATTCACTTCATTGAAGTTTACCATTTTCATGGAGATTCCGTACTGCTCGCTGTCGATGGTGCGGATCGTCGTTACTGCTGCCGCCTCTTCCTCCGAAACCTGAGGTGTCACTGTTGCGAAGAAGAAGTCTTCTGCTTCAGCCAGCGGACAGGCTACGACGCG
>JAFWFI010000164.1 GCA_017515705.1 Bacillota bacterium | reverse complement strand
TTTTACTTGGATGTCTGCTGTTCTACCAGACGTTCGCCGGAATGGCGTTTTCTCAGCACAGGTTTTTCGATCTTTCCGGTGGGGTTCCTCGGCACATCCTCAAAGAAGATCTTCCGGGGTCTCTTGTACCGCGGCAACGCTTCGCAGAAACGGTTTATGTCTTCTTCCGTGCACTTCGCTTCCGGTTTCAGTTCGATGATCGCCGCAGCGATTTCACCCAGTCTGGCATCCGGGATACCGATGACCGCCACGTCTTTGATATTTTTGTTGGAGCGCAGGAAGTCCTCGATCTGTACCGGATACAGGTTTTCACCGCCGGAGATGATGACGTCTTTCTTCCGGTCCACCAGATAGTAGAAGCCGTCCTCATCCTGGCGTGCCATGTCGCCGGTGTGGAGCCAGCCGTCGATGATGGTGTTGGCCGTCGCTTCCGGGTCGTTGAAGTATTCCTTCATGACGCCCTTGCCGCGGACCGCCAGTTCCCCGACTTCACCCTGCTTCACTTCGTTGTTCTTGTCGTCCACGATCTTGCATTCCCATCCGTAGCCGGGAACGCCGATGGCGCCGACTTTGTGGATGTTTTCCACTCCCAGGTGCACGCAGCCCGGCCCCAGGGATTCGCTCAGACCGTAATTGGTATCGTAATCATGATCCGGGAAGAAGGTCTTCCAGCGGCGGATCAGGCTCGGTGGTACCGGCTGAGCGCCGATGTGCATCAGCCGCCACTGATCCAGGTGGTAATCTTCCAGTTTGATCTCCCCGCGGTCGATGGCATCCATGATGTCCTGCGCCCAGGGCACCAGCAGCCATACGATGGTGCAGCTTTCATTGGATACCGCTTCGATGATCCATTTGGGCTTGACGCCTTTCAGCAGAACGGCCTTGCCGCCGGACAAAAGGCTGCCGAACCAGTGCATTTTGGCGCCGGTGTGGTACAGCGGCGGGATGCACAGGAATACGTCGTCCTTCTGCTGTCCGTGATGGTTCTGCTCCACCACGCAGGAATTGACCAGCCCGGCGTGATCGTGCAGGATCGCCTTGGGGAAGCCCGTGGTCCCCGAGGAGAAATAGATGGCTGCCAGGTCGTTGTCGGTGATTTCCATCAGCGGCGGCTTTTTGGAACACCGCTGAACAATGATATCATAGCTCGTCGCAAAGGTCGGACAGTCCGAACCGACATAAATGTATTCATTGACATCCGGGACCATGCCGTAAATCGCTTCGACACGGCCGGTGAATTCCGGCCCGAACACCAGCTTGGACGCTTCCGACAGCTCCAGGCAGTATTTAATTTCATCCGAGGTATACCGGTAATTCAGCGGAACGGCAATCGCGCCCGCTTTCAGGATCCCAAAATAAATCGGAAGCCATTCCATGCTGTTCATCAGAAGGATGGCCACTTTTTCGCCCTTCCTCACGCCTTTGACGGTGAGCAGGTTGGCGAAACGGTTGGACTGGCATTCGAAATCCAGCCAGGTCATCTGTCTGCGGTATGCAGCATTCGGCTTCGTCTCAACTAATTCGTATTCTCTCCAGGTCGTGCCGTGGTCTTCCCGGAGTTCCGGGTTGATTTCCACAAGGCAAACGTCGTTGGGATATAATGTTGCGTTTTTTTTCAAAAAATCGGTGATAGGCATTGTCTTGATTTCCTCCTACTGATCTACCATACTACTTGGTGTTACTTACACACCTCACAATTATAACATATTATTTTCCTCTGTCAACGTTTCGCAGCCGGCCTTTCCGTCACGACATCCCGATGCTCGAAGTCAGCCGGTCGAACGCCCGGAAAGCAGCGTCTTCATCCCGGTAGGCAGTCATCCGGAACTGGTAGAGTTTATGGTCATCCAGGATCACCAGGATTCTTCCATAAGAAGTGTCGTCTTGAATGATGTCCCTGTATCCTTCTTTATACCCGCTGTAAAAGCCATCTTCGTATTTTGTGAGGTAGGAAACCAGTTTCCCGTCAACATTGCCGTTGGTCCAGCCCTTGGTCTGGATCTGGGTATTCTTATACATCATGCCCGAATCCGTCAGTTCCAGTTCTTCTGCCACGGATTCTGCGGCGGCATCCAGGTCTTCCTCTTCCGTTTCCTGTTCGTATACGGAAACGGTATAATACTGGCTGTCAGAAATGGGATATTCGATCGTTTTCCATCCGGGATCCGCGGTGCTGACCTCTTCCGCCCAGCCGTCATCGGCATAAAAAGGCAGATCCAGCCGGTCCACACGGTGCCAGCTTACCAGATCCTCCGCCGCAGGAGGAGTCATTTCCTCGATTTCCGGTTCTGCGGACAGCTCAATGCCCCCGTTCGCACACCCTATCAACAGTGCGCAAATGATGAGGACGATTCCCAAAGGCCTGATTCTTGTTCTCATGATATCCCTCCTGTATGTTTTCCTCTGATATTATACCAGCAGGATGGAAGGGATTAATTATCGAATGCTGAATTATTTCTGACAATTATGTGAAACCCGCCAGACGATGACCGGCGGGTCTGTTTTTTTACCTGGAATAGCTGCAGCCGCAGAAATGCTGCCGGTACAGGCTGTATTCTCGGGAAAGTTCAATGGAACGCTGGTAGCCTCCCCTTTTCTTGAAATCCGAGTACAGGAACCCGACACCGTTTTCCTCTGCGGCTTCCTCCCCCAGGGGGTTGATCAACTGAGCGTTCTTCATCGGGCTCACTGTCAGGGTGGTCGCAAAATAATCGAATCCCAACGCTTTCGCCTGATGGGCCGTTTCTTCCAGTCTCAGCCTGAAGCACAGCCGGCACCGTTCTCCCCCTTCCGGGTCTTCTTCGTGTCCGGCCGTCCGGTCCAGAAAGACCTGCGGGTCGTATTCCCCCTCCAGGAACTTCACCGGGCCTTCTTCCCCATATCGCTGACGGATGTAGGAAACCTGATTGTCCCTTCGCAGGGCGTATTCCGCTTCATCGTCGATGTTTGGATTGTAATAAAACACCGTCACGTCAAAATCTTCCGCAACCCGTTCGATTACCGCCGTGCTGCAGGGACCGCAGCAGCTGTGCAGAAGGAGACGGGGCCGTCCTTTCATCGCGGCGACCTGTTCCTGCATTTTCTTGTCGTAATTGATCTTTTCCATTTTTCACACCAAATAAGCTGTCCCGTTAAAAAAACGCAGGGAACGACTTTTATCGTTCCCCGCAGATTTTTATTATGCATTGATGATGCTGTCGACTACTTTTTTTACGATCCCGCCGTCCGCTTTTCCTTTAACCAGGGGCATTACCGTTTTCATGATCATTCCCATATTCTTCTTTTCGGGAGCGATCCCGGCTTCCTCCATCGCTTTTGTTACGATGGAACGCACCTCGTCTTCGGACAGCTGTTCCGGTAAATAGGATTGTAAAATGTCGATTTCCGCCTTATAAACATCAAGGAGATCAGTTCTTCCTGCCTTTTCGAAATCCGCTAAGGCATCTTTTCTCATCTTGACCTGTTTCGCGATCACTTCCTGCACGCCTTCGTCGTCCAGTTCCTCGCGATGGTCCACTTCGTACTGTTTGATTGCCGCCCGCGCCATGTTCACGGCGTTTTTCCGGGTTGCATCCTTTGTTTTTAACGCTTCTTTAAAATCGGCGCTAAGTCTTTCTTTCAAAGACAATAGCTTCACCTCTTTTTAGTACTTCTTAGCCTTTTTTCTGGCTACTTCAGACTTTTTCTTTCTCTTTACGCTGGGTTTTTCGTAATGTTCTCTCTTTCTGAGTTCGGACATGACGCCGTCTCTTGCACAAGATCTCTTAAATCTTTTCAGTGCGCTTTCCAGAGATTCATTATCTCTAACGATTACCTGTGCCATCTACTTCTTTTTCCCTCCCTCCGTTGCAGTCCAATGTCCTGCATTGATTGTTTATAAGCCGACTCAACAATTATACTACACCCTTTGCGAAAGTGCAAATGGTTTTTCACATCATTCGTAATTGCATCAGCCTGGAGGCCAGAGCAGGGGTCTTCCGCCGAGTAAATGGAAGTGCAGGTGCTCTACGGTCTGGAACCCGTCTTCCCCACAATTGGACACCAGGCGGTATCCGTTGGTGATTCCGGCGATTTTTGCGATATCCTTTACTTTGCTGACGATACGTCCCAGGAGTTCGATGTCCTCCTCGGTGCAGTCGTCCAGGGAAGCGATATGCTTTTTCGGTACGATCAGCACGTGCATGGGCGCCTGGGGTTCGATATCCCGGAATGCGTACATGTCACTGTCTTCGTAAACCTTGCTGGAAGGGATCTCCCCTTCGATGATCTTGCAGAATAAACAATCAGCCATCTTCTGACCACCTCTCCTCGAAATTAGTTCCACATGAATTGATGTGTCTAATGATTATAACAGAACTCCCACCGCTGCGTCAAGAAAAGTGTCGGTGATTCGCACCGGGAGGATGGAATTCAGGCAGTTTTCGGCCCCTTCCGGGTCCGTTTGAACGTATACTTTCAGGTAATTATCCGTATAACCGGTGATGCATCCTTCCTTCGGAAGGTATTCCTCAAACAGCACCGGACGGACCTTTCCGATGTTCTGCCGGATAAAAGCTTCCGCCGCCTGCTTCCCCACTTCGGACAGGATCTCACTCCGGCGATTCTTTTCCTTTGAAGGAACCTGATCCTTCCGCGCGGCCGCAGGAGTCCCTTTTCTCGGGGAATAGCGGAATACGTGGACCCTGCAGAACCCGCTTTCCCGGGCAATCTGTATGGACTGTTCAAAATCCCCGTCCGTTTCGCCGGGGAAGCCGACAATGATATCCGTGCTGATGCCGTAGGCGGGATCGCATTCCCTCAGCGCTTCAACAATCTGCAGATACTCCTCCCGGTTATACCGGCGGTTCATTTCCCTTAAAACGGAATCGCTGCCGCTCTGGATGGACAGGTGTACATGATGGCAGAGCTTTTTAAAAGGAAAGAGCTTCTTCACATAGTCCGCGTTGATCACGGTGGGTTCCAGGGAACTCAGCCGGATCCGGAAATCCCCTTCCATGGCATCGATCTTTCCGATCAGACGGTCCAGTTTCGGAACCCCGTCCTCCTCACTGCCGTAGAGGGCGGTGTTGATGCCCGTCAGCACGATCTCCCGGTAGCCGGAACCGATCAGCCTCCTGGCTTCCTCCAGGATATCTTCCTCCCGTCGGCTGCGGACGGGTCCGCGGGCATAGGGAATGATGCAATAGGAACAGAAGCGGTCACAGCCTTCCTGAATCTTGATATAAGCGCGCGTACGGCCTTCCATGGCCTCCACAACGCCCATCTCGTCAAAGCAGCCCAGATCCCGGTAAGCCGGGACACGGGTGATTCTTCTGTGTTCTTCCGCAAACTGCGCCACCAGCTTCGGAAGCGCCGTTTTCTCATTGGTGCCGGCGATGATGTCCACCTCCGGCATGTTCTCCAGGTCCGCCGAGCCGACCTGTGCGTAACACCCGGTTACCGCAACGATGCCTTCCGGATTGTTTTTCCGGAACTTCCGGATCGCCTGCCGGGACTTCCGGTCCGCGATATTGGTCACGCTGCAGCTGTTGACAATACAAACATCAGCCGGCTCCTCGTCAGAAACCAGCTGATATCCTTCTTTTTCAAAAAGCGCTTTCAGCGCCTGCGTTTCATATTGATTCACTTTGCAGCCAAGGGTCAGAAAAGACACTCTCATTTTCTATTCTCCGCTCAGTTCCATTTCATACATGATCATCGCCAGAGCCGCCACCGAAGCAGTCTCTACCCGGAGCACGGTTTTACCCAGCGATACGGATACGGCTCCCGCTTCCGTGAGTTTTCTCACTTCGCTTTCCGAAAATCCGCCTTCCGGCCCGATGATCATACCGATCTTCCGGGGGTGGTTTCCGGCTTCTTTCCGAAGCACTTCCTTGATTGTCGTCTGCTTTTCATCCTCGTAGCACAACAGGGTCAGGTCGTTCTCCGCCATGATCATCCGGACTTCGTCCAGCGTCACCACCGGTCCGATTTTGGGCGCGATGCCTCTGCGGCACTGCTTCACAGCTTCCGAAGCGATCTTCTGCCAACGCGCCGATTTCCGGTCAAAGTGTCCCCGGTCCTGAACCACGGTACGGGAGGTGAACACAGGCAGGACCGCATCCACGCCCAGTTCCACGCTCTTCTGAATGATCAGTTCCATCTTGCTCTGCTTCGGAATTCCCTGATACAGCGTTACCCGAACCCGGGGTTCCCGCTCAAAGGGCTGTGCCTTGATAATCCGGCCGATCACCTTTTCCGCCGAGATGCCGGTCAGTTCAATCTCGTATTCCATGGATTCATTGTCTGAAATCTCAATGACATCCCCAATACGGTGCCGGAGCACTCTGGAAAGGTGCTTGATGTCTTCCCGGTCGGTGATTTCGATCCGGTCTTCGTAAATATTCTTTTTATCCGCAAAAAAACGACTCATACTCATTACCGGGCCACGATGCAGACCCATTCATCCTCTTCGTATATTTCCACGATCTCAAACCCGGCTTCCCGGATTTTTGCCGCCACTTCCTCTTTTTTCTCCGCCAGAATACCGGAGGAAACGTACAGCCCTCCCGGCTTCAGGTGACGCCGCACATCTTTTGCCAGAATCACCACCAGATCCGCCATCAGGTTGGCGACAACGATGTCCGCCTTATAATCCACGCCCTTTGTCAGGTCGCCTTCGACGATATTGATTCGGTCTTCCAGCTTGTTAAACGCCGCGTTTTCTTTGGAAACAATGACTGCCAGCGGGTCGATATCTATGCCCAGCACATCCCGGGCTCCCAGCAGGCCTGCCGCAATGGACAGGATGCCCGAACCGCAGCCCACATCCAGCACAGTGCTTTCCCCGGTCCGGATGTACTTTTCCAGTGCCTTGATGCACATGGTGGTGGTGGGATGCTTTCCAGTGCCGAAAGCGGCGCCCGGATCGATCTCGATCACGATTTCCCCCTCCTGTTTTTCATAATCCTCCCAGGAGGGCTTGATTACGATGCAGTCCGTGATTTTCACCGGCTTGAAATATTCCTTCCAGTTGTCTTTCCAGTCGTTGTCGTCAACGGTCCGCACGCAGAGTTTCAGCCTGCCCAGAAGGCAGACGGTATCTTCAAAGGCCGCACAGGCATCAAACGTCGACAGCTTCCAGATCTCTTCGTCGATCTGTTTCAGCTGGGCATACCCTTCCGGGGTCTTTTCCAGGTATGCGGTAACGTTGGTTTCCTTGTTCTTCAGGTCCTTCACCAGGTCATCATCCACGTAGTCCCAGTCATAGGCATTCTTCTTTTCCATCAGTTCGTAGAAATCCCCCGGGTCTTCTACGACAATGCCTTCCACGCCGGCCGCCAGAAAAATGCCGGAAACAGGGTCGATGCCCTTCGTTGTGGTATATACTTTGACCTCCAGATACTCCATATCCTCTTCCCTTTATTTCTTCTTCCTCTTGGATTTTTTGCCTGACTTCGGCTCGGACTGATCGCGATCCGCCGCGTCCGCCAGTTCCTCATCGTCTTTGGAATCCATCCGGAACAGTTCTTTCACATTTTCCATGAAAGTCCGTTTTTGTTCATGCTCGCCTTTGTTATAATGCTCTTCCAGCTGCCGCAGCAGATCCTTCTGGTCTTCGCTGAGCTTCTTGGGAATCTCAATGTAGACCTTTACATACAAATCGCCGTAGCGGCTGTTGGAATTCACGTATCTGAGTCCCTTTCCCTTGATCCGGAACACGGTGCCGTGCTGCGTTCCCGGCGGCACCTTGTAAGAGATCCGTTCCGTCAGGGTCGGCACCACGATGTCCGCCCCCAGCACAGCCTGGGGATAAGTGATCGGGATCTCCAGAATCAGGTCCGCGCCGTCCCGCTTGAAAATCTTGTGGGACTTCACCTTGATAATAATATAAACATCCCCCGGAGGGCCTCCGTTGACTCCCGGCTCGCCCTGTCCGCGGAGCGGGATGACGGAGTCATTGTCCACCCCGGCAGGGATATCTACGCTCAGCATGATTTCCTTGCGAATCTTTCCGGAGCCCTTGCAGCGTTTACAGGGGTCGCTAACGATGGTCCCCTGACCGTTGCAGCGCGGGCAGGTCGTTACATTCGTAAACTGTCCGAAAGGCGTGTTGGAAACCCGGCTGATCTGTCCGGAACCGCCGCAATCGGGGCAGGTGGTCCGTTCCGTACCCGGCGCAGCGCCGTTGCCGCCGCAGTCGGGGCAGTCGTCGTTCCGGGTGATCCGGATGTCCCTCTTGAGTCCAAATGCCGCCTCTTCAAAAGTCAGAACCACCCTCGTCTGGATGTCTGCGCCCTTTCTCGGTCCGTTCCGTCTGGCCCGGCTGCCGCCAAAACCGCCGAAACCGCCAAATATATCGCCGAATATATCGTCAAAGCCGCCAAAACCGCCGCCGAATCCACCGCTCTGCGGGTCGACGCCGGCGTGGCCGAACCGGTCATACCGATCCTTTTTGGTGGGATCCGACAGGATCTCATAGGCCTCATTCACTTCTTTGAATCTTTCTTCCGCTTCCTTGTCACCCGGATTCCGATCCGGGTGATACTCCATTGCTTTTTTTCTGAACGCTTTCTTTATTTCATCGGCAGTGGCGCCCTTGGAGAGCCCCAAAACCTCGTAGTAATCACGTTTGGCCAAATTGTTTCACCTTCCAGTTTGCTGCATTGTAAAAATACAATAATACAGCAGGGAACACATAGTGTGTCCCTTGCTGTATTGATTCTATCCTATGCTATTGTAGCCGTTTTATTTGTCATCGTCAACCACTTCGAAGTCCGCATCGACGATATTATCGTCCTTCGGGCCTTCCTGCTGAGTTTCCGGGCCTGCGCCTGCACCGCCGGTAGGATCAGCGCCCGCCTGAGCCTGCTGGTACAGCTTGGAGGACAGAACGTGGAATTCGTTGGTCAGGGCTTCGGTCTTTGCCTTGATGTCTTCCGTATCCGTTCCTTCCAGTGCCTTCTTCAGGTCTTCCATCGCAGTATTCACTTTTGCGGTTTCTTCTTCGGAGAGCTTGCCTTCCAGTTCCTTCAGGGATTTCTCCGTCTGGTAAACGAGAGTGTCCGCCTGGTTCCGGATTTCCACTTCTTCCTTCTTCTTCTTGTCTTCCGCCGCATACTGTTCCGCTTCCTTGACCTTCTGCTGGATCTCTTCCTCGCTCAGCTTTGTGGAGGAGGAAATGGTGATCCGCTGGTCTTTGCCGGTGCCCATGTCCTTCGCACTGACGTTAACGATGCCGTTGGCGTCGATATCAAAGGTTACTTCGATCTGCGGGATCCCTCTGGGAGCTGCAGGAATACCGGTCAGCTGGAAACGTCCCAGCGTGGTATTGTAAGCCGCCATTTCCCGTTCGCCCTGGAGCACGTGGATGTCTACCGCGGTCTGGTTGTCGGCAGCCGTGGAGAAGATCTGGCTCTTCTTGGTCGGGATGGTGGTATTTCTGTCGATCAGCTTGGTGAATACGCCGCCCAGGGTTTCAATACCCAGGGATAACGGTGTAACATCCAGCAGCAGCACGTCGTTGACCTCACCGGTCAGCACGCCTGCCTGGATGGCAGCGCCGATGGCTACGCATTCGTCCGGATTGATTCCTTTGTAAGGTTCTTTGCCGGTGATTCTCTTAACAGCTTCCTGAACGGCCGGGATACGGGTGGATCCGCCAACCAGAATGACCTTTTCCAAATCGCTGTTGGTCACGCCGGCGTCCGCCATGGCTTTCTTCATCGGTTCCACGGTCTTCTGTACCAGGTCCGCTGTCAGCTGTTCGAACTTTGCACGGGTGATGTCCATATCCAGGTGCAGAGGGCCTGCAGGACCTGCGGTAATGAACGGCAGGTTGACATTGGTGGTCTGGGAAGAGGACAGTTCCTTCTTCGCCTTTTCCGCTGCATCCTTTAATCTCTGCATGGACATTTTGTCCGCTCTCAGGTCAATGCCGTTTTCCTTCGCGAAGGAATCCGCCATGAAGTTGATCAGAGCTTCGTCAAAGTCGTCGCCGCCGAGACGGTTGTTGCCGTTGGTAGCCAGTACTTCGAATACGCCGTCGCCCAGTTCCAGGATGGATACATCGAAAGTACCGCCGCCCAGGTCGTATACTAAGATCTTGTGGGAGCTGACTTCCTTGTCCAGGCCGTAAGCCAGGGATGCCGCCGTCGGTTCGTTGATGATTCTCTTAACGTCCAGGCCGGCGATTTTACCGGCGTCCTTGGTGGCCTGTTTCTGGCTGTCGGTGAAGTAAGCCGGTACGGTGATGACCGCTTCCGTTACCTTTTCACCCAGATAGCTTTCCGCATCCGCCTTCAGTTTCATCAGCACCATTGCGGAAATGTCCTGCGGTGTGTAGTCCTTTCCGTCAATGCTGACCTTGTAGTCGGTGCCCATGTGTCTCTTGATGGAGATCACTGTTCTGTCCGGATTGGTGATGGCCTGTCTTTTAGCCGTTTCACCTACCAGCCGTTCACCGTTCTTGGCAAAGCCTACAACGGAGGGTGTGGTCCGGTTGCCTTCCGCATTGGGGATGACCACCGGTTCGCCGCCTTCCAGCACCGATACACATGAATTGGTTGTTCCTAAGTCGATTCCGATTACTTTACTCATTGTTGTTTACTCTCCTTTTTCTCTTCTATTTTTATTGTTGTTGTTTTTATTTTTATACAGACACCTTGACCATGGACGGTCTCAGCAGTCTGTCATTAAGCATATATCCTTTCTGCAGTTCCATCAGGATCTGCCCCGGCTCCACGCCTTCTGCTTCTTCCGAAAGCACCGCATTGTGGAAGTTGGGATCGAATTCTTTTCCTTCCGTTTCGATAACGGATACTCCGAAGTTGCTTAAAACGCCCATCAGCTGTTTGTAGATCAGTTCCACTCCGCTCTTGACGCTTTCATCGCCTTCCGCCGCTGCCAGCGCCCGTTCGAAATTGTCCACCACGTTCAGCAGTTCCTTGGCGATCCGCTCGTTGGCGTACTGGGCGATACTGGTTTTTTCGGCATCCGTTCTTCTGCGGTAATTCTGGTATTCCGCCGCCAGACGCATGTATTTGTCATTGGCTTCATCCAGAGCCGCCTGCAGGTTTTCTTCTCCGTTTTCCTCCGGGATTTCCGCGCCCAGGGTTTCATCCGGAGACGCTTCTTCCGGTTTGTCCGCCGCTTCCGCTTTTTCAGCTTCTGCCGACTCTTCCTGGATTTCTTCCCGGTTTTGTTCTTTTTCTGTCATAGTCCTACCCACTTTCCTGTTGATTTATTCTTCCGAGTCTGTATCTCCCGTGATCTGGAAGGTATTGCTCAGATTATCCGTCATGAATTCCACCAGGGAAATGACTTCATCGTATTTCATACGGGTGGGCCCGATGACGCCCAGTTTCCCGATAAACTTGCCGTTGACACGGTAGGTAGCCGTGATCAGGCTGCAGTCTTTCATTTCTTCATCCGTGTTTTCTTCACCGATGGTGATGATCACACCGTCCGCGCGGTTGTCCAGCACTTCCGTGAACCGGTCCTTCTGCTTCATCATCTTCAGGAACATCCGCGCCTTGTCCAGATCATTGTATTCCGGAATATCGAAGATATTGGTGAGCCCTTCCATGTAAAGCTCGGTATCCAGCATCTTCTCCAGCGTCCGCAGGAACTCCGGCATGAAGTTCTCCATGAATCCGCTCATGGCACTCAGCGCCGCGATATCCGCTTCGACCTTCTTTACCAGATCTATTGTCTGGATGCTGCTCAGTTCCCTGCCCCGGTAATTGTAGGTCAGCATCTTGGAGAGAATCTCCAGTTTCCGCTGATCGTAGCCGGAACGGAGACGAATCACCGTATTGGAGACCTTCCCGGACTCCGTGACGATCATCAGCACCACGCTGGTCTTGTCCACCGGTAAAAGATTGATGTATTTGAGCTGATTGTTGTCCTCCTTCGGCGTCAGCGCGAACGCCGTGAGATTTGTGATCTCCGACAGCAGCGTCGCAGCTTTTTCAATGGTCTTGTTCAGTTCATTGAAATTTTCATTCAGCCGGGTGCGGATCGCCGTCTGCTCTTCCACCGGAAGAGGATGGCGCTCCATCAGCGTGTCTACATACAGACGGTAAGCTTTATCCGAAGGCGTCCGGCCTGCAGAAGTATGGGGATGCGTCAAATAACCCATCTCTTCCAGGTCTGCCATTTCATTTCGGATCGTAGCCGGGCTGATGCCCAGATCCAGCTTCTTGGACAGGGTCCTGGAACCAATGGGTTCCGCGGAAAACACAAAGTCATCGATGATGGCCTGCAGTATTTTCAGTTTTCTTTCTGTCAGTTCCATTCTTTCACCCTCTTTGTTTGTTAGCACTCTCTTTGCATGAGTGCTAATCACTATCTATAAATTACCACCAGACTATGTGTATGTCAATATATTTCAAACAATTTTTTGTGTAATTTTTGTGAAAAAAAAGACGTCTGCCGACGCCTTTTTCATAACGTATATTCTTTTACTTCAGAACTGTTTCTTCCCAGTCCTCTTCCTTGAAACCGGCCAGCACTTTGTCTTCTGTGACCAGCATCGGCCGCTTTACCAGCATACCGTCGGATGCCAGGAGCCTGTACATCTCGTCCTCGGTCATTTCCGGCAGTTTCTTCGACAATTCCAGTTCCCGATACAGCTTGCCGCTGGTATTGAACAGTTTCCTCAGGGGCAGTCCGCTCTTTTCATGCAGCTTCCGAAGCATCTCTTCGTCAGGATGGTCTTCCTTCAGGTCGGCCGCTTCGTAACCGATCCCCTTCTCATCCAGCCACTTCAGGGCTTTTTTGCACGTATTGCACTTTGAATAACAATATACTTTGATCATGATTTCCCTCCGTTTGGTTTCTCGTCGTTTTAACAGTTCATGTTCCGCAGCATGACCCGGTCATTCAGTACGGAATACCCGAATCTTTCATACAGTGCATGGGCATCCCGGGTCACCAGGATCCCCCGAAGCCCGTCGTATTCCGGCCGGGATTCGATATAGGACACCAGAGCCGTTCCCAGCCCCCTGTGCCGATACTCCGTATCGATGATCACATCGCAGAGATAATATGTGGTTGCATAGTCGCTGATGACCCTTCCGAAGCCCACCAGTTTTTCCTCATCCACGAGATAAACGCCATAACAGGAAGAACCCTGCATGGACTTTTCTATTACCTCTAAGGGGCGCTGGTCTGCCCAGTAAGTCATCTTCAGAAGCCTGGCTACGTCGTCGACCTTCATCTCATCCGGACCTTCCACGATCCGGTATTCCATTTTTTCCATAAAACATCACTCCATATACGGTCCCCGGGATTTCATCGAATCCGGGAAACATCTTTTTGACTTCTTCTCTCTCTTCCGGGGTCATTCCCCCGTTTTCCAACGTCTTCGGTTCTGAAATGAGATACCGCCCTTCCAGCAGTTCCGAGACCTGTATCCGGACTTCTTTCAGCAGGGCCTCCCGGTATCCGTCGGCCCAGGCTTCCAGAAAATAGGCTTCCGGCAGGCT
>JAFWFI010000163.1 GCA_017515705.1 Bacillota bacterium | reverse complement strand
CTAACAAAGGAGAAAACCATGTCCGTTCGATATAAGACAGTTATAAACGAAGCCCAGGCGCAGATCGTGATCGAAAAGTCCAAATTCATCGGCTACATCCGTCCCGTGGAGACCCAGGAGGAAGCGGAAGCCTTCGTCACCTCCATCCGGGTGATGAACCGGGACGCCACACACAACGTGCCGGCTTATGTGCTGGGGGAAAAATTTGAAATCCAGAAATACAGCGACGACGGGGAACCTTCCGGAACCGCGGGGGTGCCCGTGGTGCAGATGCTGGTGAAGGAGGGCATCACCAACGTGGCCATCGTCATGACCCGGTATTTCGGCGGGATCAAGCTGGGTACCGGAGGGTTGGTGCGCGCCTATACGGGCATCGCCAAGGAAGCCCTGCAGGCGGCCGGCGTGGCGGAAGTAAAGGATATGGACGTGATGAAAGTCCGAATCGCCTACACCCACCACGGCAAGGCGGAGAACGCCGGACAAAAGGGACTCTTTACCATCCGGAACACGGAATTCACCGATGCGGTGACGCTGGAAGTGGTCTGCGACCCGGACCGTACGGAAGAAGTAAGGAAGAATTTCATGGAAATCACCGCCGGAACCGCAGTCTTTTCGGAGGAACATACCGAATTAGTAAAAGTCCCGGTATAACAAGAAAAATATTAAAAATGTGTTGACAAACAAGGGTGGGATTTGGTATATTAAATAGGCAGTCTGAAAAGACGCTTGTACGTGGCCCTATGGTCAAGCGGTTAAGACACCGCCCTTTCACGGCGGTAACCCGGGTTCGAGTCCCGGTAGGGTCACCAAATTCCTTTTTTGAGGAAGATGTAGAAAAACGTGGGGGCATAGCTCAGCTGGGAGAGCACCTGCCTTACAAGCAGGGGGTCATAGGTTCGAGCCCTGTTGCCCCTACCATTTGCGGCCCGGTAGTTCAGCTGGTTAGAATGCCAGCCTGTCACGCTGGAGGTCGACGGTTCGAGCCCGTTCCGGGTCGCCATTTTCTACATATCACAATTTGCTAGCGTGGCTCAACGGTAGAGCAGCTGATTTGTAATCAGCAGGTTGGGGGTTCGATTCCCTTCGCTAGCTCCATCTTTTTACGGAGGGATTCCCGAGTGGCCAAAGGGGGCGGACTGTAAATCCGTTAGCTGAGCTTTCGATGGTTCGAATCCATCTCCCTCCACCATTTATGCGGAAGTGGCTCAGGGGTAGAGCATCGCCTTGCCAAGGCGAGGGTCGCGAGTTCGAATCTCGTCTTCCGCTCCATTTTTTAATAACACGCGCGGATGTAGTTCAATGGTAGAACTTCAGCCTTCCAAGCTGATAGCGTGAGTTCGATTCTCATCATCCGCTCCATGTGCGGGCGCATAGCTCAGCTGGATAGAGCAACGGCCTTCTAAGCCGTGTGTCCGGGGTTCGAGTCCCTGTGCGCTCGCCATTTTTTATTTTTTGGAAAAGTTAATATTCTGGGGTATAGCCAAGCGGTAAGGCACAGGACTTTGACTCCTGCATGCACTGGTTCGAATCCAGTTACCCCAGCCAGTGACCCATTAGCTCAGTCGGCAGAGCACTTGACTTTTAATCAAGGTGTCCGGAGTTCGAATCTCCGATGGGTCACCATTTTTATATATGAGGGAAAACGGTATGAAAGCACTGATCGCCATGAGCGGCGGGGTGGATTCCAGCGTAGCGGCCTATCTGACCAAAGAAATGGGCTATGACTGCGTGGGCTGCACCATGAAGCTTTTTGAAAACGAAGACGCGGGGGTACCGAAAGACAAGGCCTGCTGCAGCCTGGAGGATTCGGAAGACGCCCGCAGCGTGGCCTATCGGATCGGCATGCCCTTTTATGTGTTCAACTTCAAGGAAGAGTTCCGCAGAACCGTCATCGACGCTTTTGTGGACAGCTACCGTCATGGGCGGACCCCGAACCCCTGCATCGACTGCAACCGGTACCTGAAGTTCGGGAAGCTCTTTCAGCGGGCACAGGAACTCGGGTGCGACGTGGTGGTGACGGGCCATTACGCACGAATCGGGAAACAGGGCGAAAAGTACGTGCTCAGGAAAGCATTGGACGAAAGCAAGGACCAGAGCTATGTGCTTTACAGCCTGACCCAGGAACAGCTGGCCCATACGCTTTTCCCACTGGGGGGGATGCCCAAGACCGAGACCCGCGCCATTGCGGAGCGGGAGGGCTTCCTCAATGCCAATAAGCCCGACAGTCAGGACATCTGCTTCGTCCCCGACGGCGATTACGCCAGAGTAATCGAGGAATACAGCGGGCAGATCTCCGAACCCGGGGATTATGTGGACCTGGACGGGAAGGTCATCGGCCGGCACAAGGGAATCATCCATTACACCATCGGCCAGCACAAAAAGCTGGGACAGTCCTTCGGGGAACCGAAGTACGTCTGCCAGATCGATGCAGAACACAATCGCGTGGTGCTGGGACGGAACGAAGACGTCTTCAGCCGGGAAGTGCGGGTCGGGGATTTCAATTGGATCAGCGGGGAGACGCCGGCGGAGCCGGTTCGCTGCACCGCCAAGATCCGCTACCGGAAAAAGGACGAAGCCTGCACCGCCGAAGTGCAGCCGGACGGCAGCGTTCTCCTGACCTTTGACGAACCCCAGCGGGCCGTGACCCCGGGGCAGGCGGCGGTCCTTTACGACGGGGATATCGTCCTGGGCGGCGGGACGATCCTGTAAACGAAATGAATAACGAAAAGAAAAAGCCGGGCAGTGAAAACTGCCCGGTTTCTGGTTTCTTTGGGAATCAATAGTCGGTAATGTAGCCGGCCCAATAAAGTCCGTTATGGTCGTATTCTTTCTCATCCACCAGGTTGCCCTGGAGATCGTAGACCAGGTAGACGGTGTAAGCGGAATCCACCGTGGGTGCGGAATACCGGTACTGCTCCGTAATGATATACTTGTTTGTGATGCAATGCAGATATCCTTTCACCCGGAACAGTTCCTCTCCATCCGGCGTGGACCGAAATACGGTGCAGTTATTACCCTCTGCACAGGTTGCCACCGGCTTTCCGTCCATGATCTGATAGTTTATATTCATCATGCGGTCTTCCACGGGGATCGACAGTACGGTTTCACCGGCGATTTCCAGCCGGGCTGTCCCGTCTTTGATCTCGGCGTAAGCGTCTCCCCCCAGGTAGGTTCTTCCGTTATACGGGGGAATCCGGTCCCGCCAGTTCTTCTTCAGCATATTGATCTGCTTCCCGGAGTTCATGTGGGTATAGACCGCACTGATGATCCGGCCATTTCGCACTTTCAGGTCTGCGCGGCAGAATTTCCCCTGATAATAGGTGATTTCGTAACTGTTCCTGCCGGTGCTCCGATATTTCCCGTTGAGCTCTTCAAAATCCTCCAGCGTCAGGTTACCGGAGGTATTCCGGATGGTCAGCCCGAGGTTGCAGCCGTTCTTCTGATAGAACCGCACCAGGATCGCTGCGGCCTGTTCCCGGGTCAGGTACTGGCCGGGAAGGAAAGCACCCTGGTCGGTGCCGATAATGAGCCCCGCTTCCTGCATGGTCCCTGCGGCATCTTTCGCCCAGTCGGAAATCCGGTCTTCATCCGTAAAGGGTGTCGTTTCTTCCGGAATATAGGTGAAATCGATGATTTCGGCAGCCCGTGCCATGAATGTGGCGGCCTGCTCCCGGGTCAGGGTCCCCTGGGGATCAAAACGTCCGTTGCCCACTCCTTTGGCAATGCCCAGCTGTTCCAGGCAGAAGACGGAGTAGCGGTCCGTATCCGTAAAGGGGTCCGGCCGGCAGACGTCCAGTTCGTTGCGAAGATTATGATCGGCTGACTTGACGACGGAAAACACCATGTCACAGAACTCCGCCCGGGTAATGGGGACGGTAAAATCCGTGTCACGCTGGAACCAGTTCAGGATCCCGTATTCGTTGGCCAGGTGATAGTCATTGGTCGCCCAGTCGGACAGTTTCAGGTTGCTGGCCTGGGCCGGCTGCAGAACGCCGGGCAGCAGAAGGATCCCGGCGAGCAGTAACGATATCAGTCTTTTTTTCATGGTTTGAATCTCCTTTCCCTGATGAGCCCATTATAGAATATCTATATTAATAGAAAGTTAAAAGAGAATTACAATCGTATTACAATAATATCGAATAAAAAAATTGCGAAAAGGGATACCCTTTTACGGAATTATCTGATATAATATACGGGTAAGATTCCAGAGAGGAGGAATGGGCATGACATTGATTCTTCAGCTTTTATATGCTGTGGGACTTCTTGCGATCATCGGAGTGGGGATCTTCCTGATCACCAAGTTCGTAAAGCCGCATCAGCCTGGCAAGAAAAAGAAAAAGAAAGAAGCAGCGCCTGAAGCAGCGGCAGCACCGACTGCGGAATAAGCAGCTGGAATATAAAAAAGAGTTTAAAAACCTTCCGGTTTCCGGAAGGTTTTTTTCATTGGGTCATTTTACATCGGCGTCTTTTGAGATAAAGTCGCTGAGGTGTTTGCTGTAGAAGAAGTCGTGGGTCAGCTTGTCATATTCCGCCCAGAGAGGAAGGGTTTCGCAGGACGCCGCCCTCGGACAGGGCGCCGCGCCATCCGCCAGGCAGGCTACAGTCGCCAGGGAGCCCTCCATAAGCTCAATGACTTCGCCGATGGTGTATTCCTCCGGCTTTCGAAGCAGCTTGTAGCCGCCGCCCTTGCCGCTGGCTCCCACGAGAAGCCCGCCGGAAACCATATCCTTTACGATGATCTCCAGGTATTTCTTTGAGATCTCCTGACGGGCAGCGATATCCTTCAGCGGGATGTAGCCGCCATTGTCGTTTTCGGCAAGGTCCAGCAGGACCCGGATCGCATATCGTCCTCGTGTTGAAATCATAAGACAGGTCTCCTTTCAGGTCTTTTGCCTATTATACCGCAGGATAAATAGGTAAATCAATAGCAATTTCGAAAAAACACATTAATAACCTATTGACACAGTAGGCGAATAGGAATATAATGTGAAAAAATCGAATTGAAAGGAGCGTGTTGGAATGATTTACGCGGATAATGCCGCCACGACCAGGATGAGTGAAACGGCTATCAATACAATGACGGAACTGATGCGGGATGCATGGGGGAACCCCTCCAGCCTGTACGCACATGGGCAGAATGCGAAGGAGGTACTGGAAAAAGCCCGGGAGGATGTAGCTGCCGTGATCGGCGCAGAGCCCCGGGAGATCATTTTTACCTCCGGCGGCAGCGAAGCCGACAACCAGGCGATTCGTTCGGCGGCGGAACTGGGCAGAAAGAAGGGGAAGACCCATATCATCTCCACGGCATTTGAACACCATGCGGTGCTGCATACCCTGGAAAAACTGAAAGCCGAGGGCTTTGACATCACCCTGCTGGACGTACATGAAAACGGGATCGTGCTTCCGGAGGAAGTGGAAGCGGCCATCCGGGAGGATACCTGCCTGGTCACCATCATGACCGCCAACAACGAGATCGGTTCCATTCAGCCCATCCGGGAAATCGGAGCGATCTGCCGAAAAAAGAACGTGCTGTTCCACACGGATGCGGTGCAGGCGATGGTGCACATCCCGTTAAACGTTGTCGACGACAATATCGATATGCTCTCCGCTTCGGCTCACAAGTTCCACGGGCCCAAGGGCGTCGGTTTCCTCTATGCGAAGAAGAACGTCCGTCTGTCGAACCTGATTGAGGGCGGCGAACAGGAGCGGGGCAAGCGCGCCGGGACGGAAAATGTGCCGGGCATCGCCGCCATGGCGGCTGCGCTGAAAGAAGCCAATGAGAAAATGGATGAGAATGCGGTGCATCTCATCAAGATGAGAGACCGGCTGATCGCCGGGCTGAAGGAAATCCCGCACTCCGCCCTGAACGGAGATCCGGTTCGCCGGCTTCCGGGGAACGTGAATTTCTGCTTTGAAGGGATCGAAGGGGAGTCCCTGCTGCTTCTCCTGGATGACAAGGGCATCCAGGCGTCCTCCGGCAGCGCCTGTACTTCCGGATCCCTGGATCCGAGCCACGTTCTCCTGGCTATCGGCAGGGTGCACGACGTGGCCCACGGTTCCCTGAGGCTGAGCATTGGCGAAAACGTTACCGAGGAAGAAATCGACTACATGATCAAGTCGGTCGGTGAGGTTGTCGAATACCTGCGCGGGTTCTCCCCGCTGTGGAGAGACCTGATGGAGGGCAAGAAAGAATTCATTTTATAAGGAGGCTGTTCAAATGGCATTATATAGCAATAAAGTAATGGAGCATTTCCGAAACCCCCGGAACGTCGGGATCATCGAGGACGCCAACGGCATCGGAGAAGTCGGGAATGCAGTGTGCGGGGACATCATGAAAATGTACCTGAAAATCGAGGATGACATCGTTCAGGACGTCAAGTTTGAGACCTTTGGCTGCGGCAGCGCCATCGCGTCCAGTTCCATGGCGACGGAACTGATCAAGGGCAAGCCGGTGAGCGAGGTCAAGCAGCTGACCAACAAGGCGGTGGCGGAAGCCCTGGACGGGCTGCCGGATTACAAGATGCACTGCAGCGTGCTGGCGGAAGAAGCCATCCAGGCCGCCCTGGAGGATTACGAGAAACGGACCGGAAAGGAAATTTAGAAATCATCATACAAGCATACAGAAAAAGGGTGCCTCTCAGGTCCGGTGACCGGACAGGGGGGCACTCTCTTTTGCTATAATCAGCCCGGTAGGCGTAAAGGGGTAGATTAGGCTGACATGAGGTGCGGAGATATTGAAAATATGGATACATAGAATAAGAGGATGCCTCTTGCGGGGCATCCTCTGTTTCGTTTGGCGGAGAGGGTGGGATTCGAACCCACGGTTCCTTGCGGAATCACTGGTTTTCAAGACCAGCTCCTTAAACCACTCGGACACCTCTCCATATCACGCGAGAAATATTATATATTCTCCCGATTTTTTTGTCAAGGAGGCGCGGCTTTAAGCAAAATTTAAGTTTCACCGGGTAAGATGATGCTGTTTCCAAATGGAAACGGTGAGAAATCGTTTAAACGGGAGGAGATAACAATGAAAAATAAAAGAACCAGAGGGTTCATTATCATTTTGGCGGTCCTGGTGATGGCGGCGATGACGGCCATGACCGGGTGCCAGAGCGTTTCGGCTGCGGCAAACGCCGGGGAAACTGCGGCGGACACGTCCACACAGGTGATCGAGACCACGGCATCCGTCATCCGGCTGGAGGCCTCGGAGCTTTTTACAGACCGGGACCTGGAGCAAAGTCCGGATCTGTCGGAAGCGGTCTATCAGACCGTGAAAGACGGACAGACCCTGACCATTACGGAAGCGGGCGTTTACGTCATCAGCGGCACGGCTAAAGAAGCACAGATCCTCGTGGAGGCGGCGGAAGACGCCAAGGTGCAGCTGGTGCTGGACGGAGTGAACATCACCAATACCGGCAGCCCCTGTATATATGTGAAGAGCGCGGACAAGGTGTTCGTGACCACCGGGGACAGTGAAAATACCCTGGCTGTGACCGGCGAATTCACGGCGGACGGCGAGACCAATACCGACGCAGTGATCTTCTCGAAGGAAGACCTGGTGCTGAACGGTACCGGCACACTGGCTATCGAATCGACGGACAACGGCGTCGTATCCAAGGATGACCTGAAAGTGACCGGCGGAACCTACAGCATCACCTGTGAAGGAAACGGACTGGAAGCCAACGATTCCATCGCAGTGGCGGACGGCAGTTTTACCATCCGGGCGGCGAATGACGCGCTGAAGGTCAAGAATGACGAAGAGGCGGATAAGGGCTATGCATATATCGGCGGCGGCAGTTTTGACATCGAAGCCGGCAGCGATGGTGTACAGGCCAAAACCAT
This sequence comes from Bacillota bacterium, assembly GCA_017515705.1. Lineage (GTDB taxonomy): Bacteria > Bacillota > Clostridia > Peptostreptococcales > Anaerovoracaceae > RUG14258. Next base: position 4,190 of record JAFWFI010000163.1, on the reverse strand, counting down.
CCTGCAGATCGATGGCGGGACCCTGGACATCAATGCAGCCGAAGGCCTGGAAAGCACCCAGGTAGTTGTCAACGGCGGGAGCATCCGCATCCAGGCCTCCGACGACGGTATTAACGGCACGCAGAAATCCCAGGCTTACACTCCGCTGATCGAGATTAACGACGGTGAGATCTCCCTTTCCATCGGGCAGGGAGACACCGATGGCCTGGACGTGAACGGAGACCTGATCATCAACGGCGGCACGGTGGACATCACCGCCCAGTCTCCCTTCGACTATGACGGGAAAGGGCAGATCAACGGCGGCAGCGTCAGGGTCAACGGTCAGGAAATCAGTGAACTGACGAACCAGATGATGGGCGGCGGCTTCGGCGGCGGTTTCCCGGGAGGAGAACAGCAGGAAGGCCAGGGCCGGCAGGGTTTTGGCCCGCAGGACGGAACTTCAGGTGAAGACGGCTTCATGCCTCCTCAGGGCGGCTCCGGCAGTGAGAGCACCGAGGGCCATACGAAGCAGCGCCCCGGCGGTCCGGGAGGCAAAGGCGGCCAGCCTCCCCAGCGTCCGGAAAACGGCCAGGGACAGGGCGGCACGAACGGCGCTCAGCCCCCGCAGATGCCCGGCGGTCAGAACAGCCAGAACACGCAGAACGACGACAGCTGGAGTTAGCAATCAGCTCAAAAAAGACAGCCCTTCGGGGCTGTCGTTCTTTTTTGAAAACCATTTTCAAATTCCTTGACAAGGGCTCTGCGCAAGAGTAAAATGAAAACAGTTTTCAATTTAGGAGTAAACAATGACAACGACGAAACCCAAATACAAAACCAAGCAGCGGGAAGCCATACTGGCATTCTTCGAATCCATGCCGGGTCAGCACCTGACCGTCAGCGACCTCAAAACCCACCTGGAAGCCCAGGGAGAAAACGTCGGAACTACCACCATCTACCGTCACCTGGAAAAAATGGTGAACGAAGGGCTGGTCAACAAATACACCATCGACAAAAACAGCTCTGCCTGTTTTGAATACATCGACCGGAGCGCCCATGCTCCCGGTGAGACCTGCTTCCACTGCAAATGCGAAAGATGCGGGAAGCTGATTCACCTGCACTGCGATGAGCTCAGCGCCATCCAGTCGCACCTGATGGACCACCATCAGTTTTCCCTGGATCCCCTAAGAACCGTATTTTACGGAATCTGCGAGGAATGCATGCAAATGGAGGAGGCGAGAGAATGAGTAGAAGAATTATGAACCGGCGGAGAGCCTGGATCGCGCTGCTGGCAGCACTGGCGATGATGATGACGCTGCTGGCCGGCTGCGGCAGCACAGACAGTGCGGGCGGGGAACCTGCTGCGCCGGAATCGGATGCTGTCCGTATCGTGACCACGATCTTCCCGGAATACGACTGGGTACAGAACATCGTGGGTGAAGATACTGAAGGTGTGGAAGTGATCCAGCTTCTGGACAACGGTGTGGACCTGCACAGCTACCAGCCCACGGCGGAAGACCTGGCAAATCTTTCGAGTTGTGATCTCTTCGTTTACGTAGGCGGGGAATCGGATCGATGGGTGGAAGACGCCCTGAAGGAATCCGTCAATCCGGACATGGTGATCATCAACCTGCTGGAAGTGCTGGGTGACAGCGCGAAGGAAGAAGAAATCGTGGAAGGCATGGAAGAAGACGAGCAAGAAGAGGAAGGCCCGGAATACGACGAGCACGTCTGGCTGTCATTGAACAATGCACATATGCTGGTGCAGGCGATCAGTGAAGGACTTCAGTCCGTGGATCCGGACCATGCCGCTGTTTATGAGGAGAATACTCAGGCGTATCTGGAAAAACTGGAAGCGCTGGACCTGGAATACAGGGATGCTGTAAATCAGGCTTCCGTGAATACCCTGCTCTTTGGGGACCGGTTCCCCTTCCGCTACCTGACGGATGATTACGGACTGGAGTATTATGCGGCCTTTTCCGGGTGCTCCGCGGAAACGGAAGCATCTTTTGAGACCGTTTCCTTCCTGGCGGGCAAGGTGGACGAACTGGGGCTGAAGACCGTGATGACCATCGACGGCAGCGATCAAAGAATTGCACAGACCATCGTCAGCAGCACGAAGGACAAGGATGCGGTGATCCGGGTCATGGATTCCATGCAGACGACCACCACCAAAGATGCGGCGGCAGGGAAGACCTACCTGTCCGCGATGACGGAAAACCTGGCAGTGCTGAAGGAAGCGCTGCGTTAGGAGGATAGAATGGCACAGATCATTTGCCGGGACCTGACCCTGGGCTATGATAATGAAGTGGTGCTGAAGGGACTGAACTTTCAGGTGGATGCAGGGGACTACCTCTGTATCGTCGGGGAGAACGGTTCCGGAAAATCCACGTTGATGAAAACCATACTGGGACTGACTCCGCCCCTGGGCGGGGAAATCCGTTGGGGAGACGGCCTGAATGCCCATACCATCGGCTATTTGCCTCAGCAGACAGTGGTACAGCGGGACTTTCCGGCTTCCGTGCAGGAAATCGTCCTGTCCGGCTGTCAGAACCGGCCGGGTTTCAGGGTCTTCTACAAACCGGAAGACCGGCAGAAAGCGGAGCGGAACATGGAACGTATGGGCATCGCAGACCTGGCGAAGCGCTGCTACCGGGATTTGTCCGGTGGGCAGCAGCAGCGAGTCCTGCTGGCGAGAGCCCTGTGCTCGGCGGAAAAAGTTCTGCTGCTGGACGAGCCGGTGACGGGGCTGGACCCGAAAATCACCCTGGAAATGTATGAACTGATCCAGAGCCTGAACGAAGAGGGGATCACCATCATCATGATCTCCCACGACGTGGACGAGGCGGTGCGGTATGCCGACCACATTCTCCACATCGGCAAGCACATCTTTTTCGGGCCCCGGGACGAATATATCCGCAGCGATGTCGGGAAGTACTTCCTGATGCAGGAAGGCGGTGGGGAAGAATGAGTGAAATGCTTGGCAAACTGGCCTATTACATGGAATTCCCTTTTGTCCGCTATGCCCTCATTGTCGGGGTGCTGATCGCCCTGTGTTCGTCTCTGTTCGGAGCGACGCTGGTGCTGAAGCGCTTTTCCTTCATCGGCGACGGACTGGCCCATGTGGCCTTCGGTGCCATGGCCATTGCAGCGGTGCTGAATTTCACCAATGAAATGGTGGTGATCCTGCCCATTACGGTGATCTGTGCGATCCTGCTTTTGAGGACAGGCCAGAACACCATCATCAAAGGGGACGCCGCCATCGCCATGATCTCCGTGGGTGCCCTGGGATTCGGGTATCTGATCATGAACCTGTTCTCCACCTCCTCCAACCTGACGGGGGACGTGTGCAGCACACTGTTCGGATCCACCTCCATCCTGACCCTGACCACGAAAGAGGTCTGGCTCAGCGTGATCCTGTCCGTGGTGGTGGTAATCTTCTTTATCGTTTATTACAACCGGATCTTCTCCCTGACCTTCGACGAAAACTTCGCCAAGGCGACGGGGATGAAGGTGGAGTTGTACAACCTGCTGACGGCCATCGTGATCGCTGTGATCATCGTGCTGGCCATGAACCTGGTGGGATCGCTGCTGATCTCCGCCCTGGTGATTTTCCCGGCCCTGTCAGCCATGCGGATCTTCAAGAGCTTCAAGTCCGTGATCCTGTTCTCGGCGGGAATCTCCGTAATCTGCGCCCTGGTGGGGATGCTGATTTCCATTCTGGCGGGAACACCGGTGGGCTCCACCATTGTGGCGGTAGACGTCGCGGCGTTTGTCGTGTGTTATATTATTGGGAGAGCTAGAAGCTAGGAGCCTGGAGCAGGGAGCGAGGAGAAAAAAGAATGAGAAAGATTGTATTAGCCATACTTTTGGCCGTTTTGCTGGCGGCAGGAGCGCTGGCGGGCTGCGGGGCCTCCGAAGGCTCCACCGTGGACGAACTCATCGCTCAGCAGGAGCAGGAAGCCAAGCACGACTCCCAGTTTTACACCGACACCCAGATGGCGGAGGCAGAGGAGCCTTCCGGCGATGCCGGCAGCATTACCAGCTACGATCCGGAGGATATCGACCTGGATCTGACGACTCTTTCCGCCACCATGGTGTATTCGGAAGTCAACAGCATGATAGTGTCACCGGAGGATTATGAAGGCCTGATTGTAAAAATGGCCGGAACGGCGGCCTCCTATCACGATGACAGCACCGGCAAAACCTATTAT
>JAFWFI010000162.1 GCA_017515705.1 Bacillota bacterium | reverse complement strand
TTCGTCATGGATTCTCCTCCTTGGTTACAGTTCGTCCCCGCTGCTGCCGGCTCCTGCCATGGAAATCTCCAGGTTGCCGTTGCGGATCCGTAAATCGTCGATGAATTCTTTCACCTGGGAAGCATCGTTCATCTGCACTTTGTATTTCAGTTTGTACAGACTGCCCATGTTGCTGGTCTTGGTCTCAATCATCTGATGGGATTTGGTGTACCGGTCAAACACCTCATTGAATTCCTCGTTGAAGTGAAGGGATTCCGGCACGGTGATGGTCAGGAGCATATTTTTGTCCTCGCCCATGGGGATGCCTCCCAGGATCATCATCACCGCGCATACGATCAGTGTAAAGAGCACGGCGATTGCTACATAGCCGGAGGCACAGGCCAGCCCGGCGGTCATAGCCATAAACAGGGATGCGATGTCCTTGGCCTTTCCGGCCACGCTGCGGAACCGCACCAGGGAGAATGCTCCCATAACGGCTACGCCGGTGCCCACGTTCCCGTTGACCATGTAGATCACGGTGGCCACAATGGCCGGCAGCAAAATCAGGGAAACCATGAAGCTCTTGCTGACGTGGGTTTTATAAGAAGCGGCAAATGCGGAAATGATCCCGCAGGCAAACGCCGCTGCAATGCAGATCAGATAGGTCTGGATCGTGAATTCCTCTGCGAGGATGGAATTAAAGATTGCTGACATGTCTCTGTGCACCTCCTGTAATCTTCTTCGACGCCCGGGCCTTTGCCCGGATCATCTGATAAGCCGTTCCGTATTTGGAAAACGAGGACGGATAGACCTTGTTCCGGTCCAGGATCTCCGACAGCCACACCGGTATCGCCCCGTCGGACTTGACTTCCAGCAGATACTCCCCGCTGCCGGTGATGGGGATTCCCTGGGAACCCTTCCCCAGGGACAGCTCCCTGTCACGGTAACGGACATTGCTGTCAAACGTGACCCGAAGAGCCGGATAGTCCTGTATGGCGTAAGCTTCCCGCTCATAGCAGATCATGACCGCCGGCTTCGGCCTTCCGTAAAAGTCCATGGCGTAGTCGATTTCCCTCATGATCTGGGAATCCTTCGGACAGATTCCCTCTTCCAGGTATCGTTCCGCTTCCGCCAGAGTCATGCAGATCCGTCTCTTGTAGACGATGCCCTTGTATTTTTTCTTCAGCTCGAAGAAGACCTTGTCCTCTCTGCCCGGGGTGCCGTAGCTGCGGACCCGGATCTTTTCTTTATAGACGCTGTGTCCCCTGGCCTCGGTGGAATTCCGGATGATCCGGTGGTCCGGGGTGTCCAGGTACAGGGACTGGATGGTGCTGCGGCAGAACCTGTCCTCCAGCAGCCGGCCGCCGATCTCCCGCAGGACGGCTTCCTTCTGGGCAGCGGTGATCCTGTATTTCTTTTCGATGCGTTCGAAGATGTCGTTGCTCATGCTGTTTCCCTCCCTCGTCATCGCAGTTTTCTGTATCGTATGGGCTCATTATAGGGGGCAAAACTTAAAGGAAACTTAAAGAGAAAAAAATAATGCAGACCATACTTCCCGAACCGGAGAACAGCCGGGCGGCCCGCATTGTCTGGCAGAAATTATTCCTGTTATTTAACTTTATTTATGCTATGTTCCGAATATATTTTGTATTATTCGCGTTTATGCCAAAAATATTATTTCTATTTGCCGATTTCCTTCTTGAAATTTTAAACATGTGATGCCTATAATAAGGTAACACGATAACTATTTGGAAATTCTGCACAAAGGAGGCGGAAAAATGGGTAAGTTTGTTATTAAAGAAACCAAAACCGGCTTCAAATTCGATTTAAAAGCCGGAAACGGACAGGTAATCGCGTCTTCTCAGATTTATAAAGCGATTTCCAGCTGCAAGAGCGGGATCGAAAGCGTCCGGAACAATTGTCTCTCCCCGGTAGAAGACCAGACCGCAGAAGGATATGAGGTTCTCAAGAATCCGAAATTTGAAGTGTATACCGACAAAGCCGGTGAATTCCGCTTCCGCCTGAAAGCGAGAAACGGACAGATCGTTGCAGTGGGCGAAGGATACAAATCCATGAAGAGCTGCCTCAACGGCATCGCCAGCATCGGGAAGAACGCACCGGAAGCGCCGGTCGCCATCGAAGAAGCAAAGAAATAAGGCAAAAAACAGGAAGAGCGAGTGCAGCGCTGCACTCGCTCTTTTTTATTGACTTTATTCCAAATCGATGCCGAAAATCTTGCATCCGCGGGTCCCCACAACGAACTTGTTGTTAAACACCGCCGGACTCGCTTCCACATTGCTTCCCAGGTTCATGGTATCCAGGACCTCGCCGGTCAGTCCGTCGATCAGATCCAGTCTGCCGGCGGAATTGCAGAAGCAAACATAGCCTTTTCCATCCTGGTCGTAAACCGCCACCGGGCTGGACCAGCTGTAGTTCGGAGACGACAGCTTCCAGACCTCTTCACCGGTCTTCTTGTCCAGTGCCACCAGGAACCCGGCCCCTACGCTGGGCGTCCGGGCTACCGGCACGAAGATCAGGTTTTCCAGGCCGTTTTTGCCCAGGGCGATGGAGCCCTGCACGCCGCCGGAATTCCCCTTGGTGCTGCGGCAGTCGTAGCTGGTCTTCCAGACGATTTCCCCGTTTTCCGCATCAATCTTCCAGACCGGAATCTCCGCCACCGTGCTGCTGCGCCAGCCCAGATGGAAACTGGTGCTGACATACAGATAGGGATGTCCGTCCTCCAGCTCCAGCGTGGAGGTACAGTTGGTGTCATCCAGCACATCCTGCACCCAGGCCGTTTCCAGTGTATTCAGGTCCAGGCAGAACAGGTAGCCGTCGTTGGTGGTGAAGAAAATGTGTCCCCGCCAGATGATGGCGCTGTCTTCCATTCCCAGGTACATGGAGCCGCTGCGCTTGCCGTAATACCGCCATTTCACCGGTGGTGAGGGGTTGACGGTGAGCACGCCGTTTTCCTCGTCATAGAAGGTGTTCAGCTGGTAAATATATAAGATACCGTTTTCACCGGGATAAATCAGTTTGTCGGTTTCCGCATCCACCAGAGCAGATCCGTCGAAATAACTCAGGGTGCCCCGCTTGCTGAAGCTGTCCGCGTTGCCGAAGGTATACATCACTTCGCAGGTGAGCAGGTTGATGATGAAGACCCGGCTCTTGCCCTTGACGCTGTCATAGCCGCTGCCCACGTACATGATCGGATAACCTCTGGGATCCAGCGCGCCGGCTCCTTTAAAGGTAAAGCCCACGTTCAGCGGATCCCGGGTCTTTTCCCCGGTCTCCAGGTCCAGGAAGTAAATGTTTCCGTCCAGGGTGGCGTAAATGACCTCCGTCAGTTCGTCCGCTTCCTTCGCCCAGTCATACATGTTCATGTGCTGGCGGACTTCCTTCTTCCAGGTCATCATCAGGGGCTGGCCGACCCAGCCGCTGCCGGTCCACACTTCCCCGTCCGGCGCCTTCAGTGCACCGGTGCCGACTTCCCAGAAATCGCCGAATTTCTGCTTCACGATATCCGCCGTGCCGTAGCTGCTGCTCTCCCGGAAATTGTTGCCCCGGAAGGTCACGATGCCTTCCACGTCGGTATAGTCCTTCCCGTAGCCGAAGTCGATGGGATTGTCCGTGCTGTAGCTGTCCACGATCTCGTCATTGATCTGGATCGCTGTGTCCTGGATCAGGTTTTCCGGAAGGGTGTTTTCCGTGGCTGCCGGTTCAAAATCCGGAAGTTTGGCTTCCTCCACCTGTTCCACAATGGCTTCCTTGGCATTCTTGATGCCGGACATCAGATCCATCCCGCCCAGGAAGAATCCCAGCAGGATCGCCAGCAGAAGCACCGCCGCCAGGATCAGGATCACCGCGATCCGCCGTCCGGTTTTGCCGGACTTCTTCTTTGGCTTCGCTTTCGGCTTTTGCTTTGTGCCGGCTTCCGGTCTCTTCTTTGGTACCGGTTCCGGTTTCTTCTTCGGTTTTTTCAGCGCCGCGGCTGCCGATCCGACTGCTGCCGCCGCGCCGCCGATCACTGCCGGACGTTCTTTCTTTTCCGGTTCCGGCTTCGGCGCAGGTTTTACCGGCCTTGGGTCTGCCGGCTTTTCCGGCGCGGGTTTTTCCGGTTTCGGTTCTGCCGGCTCCTCCCTTACGGGTCTGGCCGGCCGGGCAGGTTCAATGCTTGCTTTTACTGCTTCGGGATCCCAGGGTGCGGCCACTCCGGCCGCCGGCATTTTTACCGACTGACCCTGTTCCGGTTCCGCAGGAAGCTCCCGGGCAGGCGCTGCCGCGATCCGTTCTTTTTCCTCTTCCAGGGAAGCTTTTTCCGCTTTGAACCACTTCTGCTGGGTCTCCAGGCCGCGGTTTTCGACTTCCAGCCGCTTCTCCTCGTCCTTCAGCTTGGCATAGCGTTCTTTCAGCTTCTCTTCGATCACATCCAGCCGGGCTTCCCGGGCTTCCAGCTTCCGCTGCTGTGTCGCCAGGTCCTTTTCACGGAAAATCAGTTCCTTTTCCTTTTCCACCAGCTGTTCCTTTTCCCGGTCCAGTTCCGCCTGGACCCGGTCCAGCTGCTCCAGAAAGTCTTCCGGCAGCTCGTAATCGGACAAAAATTCAATCAGTTCACTCGTTTTCTTGGATAACATTTTCTATCTCTCAACCTCAATTGGAATATTTTTGTATTGTACAGATGTTGTGGCTACGAAGATGAAACCCCAATACAAATAGTACTTCTAACAGAAAAATTATATCATATAATTGTATGGTTGTTGAGTACTATTTACGTATTTTTGTAAAATAAAATGAAAAAGGAGAAGCAGCTGCTCTGCTTCTCCCGAGATTTCACAGTTTTTGGGAAATTCATCCCGATTTAACCGGTTTTATACCCGGATTCTGCTATGAAACGATCCGGTAATAGGCGCCCGACGTCAGTTTGTAGACCAGGGCGTAGAACAGACCGCAGAGCAGCGCGCAGATGCCGGCCGTTGCCAGCAGGCGGGGCATGTTGAACAGCCCGAAGAGCATCAGCAGCTTGTTCACTACCGGCAGGGCGAAGAGCAGGTGAATGCAGGCCAGCCCGATGGGAATCAGGAAAACGGTACGCATCTGGGAATGGATGCTCTTCCGGATGTCCTCCTTCGTCATGCCCACTTTCTGCATGATATCGAAACGGGCCTGATCCTCGAAACCTTCCGAGACCTGCTTGTAGTACACGATGATCACGCAGGATACCAGGAAGAGGATGCTCAGCAGGATTCCCAGGAAAAACAACCCGCCGAAGGTCCCCACAAAGTCCTCCCGTTCCGCCTCATGGCTTTCACAGTAGTAATTGCTGAACCCCAGACCATCCAGTTCGGAATTCAGTTTTTCGCCGAGGGAAGACGCCAGAGCGATCTGGCCTTCATCATCGAGTCCGGTATCAAACCGGCAGTACCAGAACCAGGCCAGCATGGGCTCCCCGTTGTAGTCCTTGTACTGAATGTAATTCCGGGCCACTTCCTGGACATCGTTGACGATCATGAAAATGCCGGGCGAAGCGGCGCCCCCCGCCGTGGGGTCGATTTCGGTGATCCGGTCATCGATCCTCCCGGTCACCCGGAAAGGCACGTCTCCCACGGTCAGCACGTCGCCGACTTCAATGTTCTTGGCGGTGCCCACCAGAGCCTCGCCGGGGGCGACACTCTCCTGATAGCCGAAAACACGGTTGTAATCGTTCACGTCGATAAACAGGATCTGCGCCACTTTATCATAATCGATAAAGGCCAGATTCGTTTTCGAATTCAGTACCACATCCAGTCTGCTGTTCTCATAATAGCCGCTGATGGAATACTCGTAATAAGTCCTGTTATTGGTAATGGCTGCCCCCTGCTCCTCCGCCGCCTGCTTCAGGTCCCGGTCCAGTTTCTCCCCCAGGGTGACCAGGCTCTCGTCATAGCCGTATTTGCATGCAAACGCACCGATTTCATTGGGATACCGGGCGTTCAGACAGTCCTCCGACCCGGTATACAGGGCCGAGGTGGAGGAAAGCATCACCAGGATCATGGTCAGCAGGATGCAGATGGACGCCAGGCCCGCGCCGTTTCTTTTCATCCGGTAGGCCATAGAGGACACCGACACGAAATGGTCCGTCCGATAGTAATACTTTTTGTTTTTCTGCAGGATCCGGCACAGCAGCACCGACCCCGCGATCAGCACCAGATAGGTCCCGACGATCACCAGGATCACCGCCCCGAAGAACCACATGAGAGCGGACATGGGCTGCCGGATCCGCAGGGCGATGTAATAACCGGCCCCCAGAACCGCCAGCCCCAGGACGCCCAAAATCCAGTTGGCCTTCGGCGGTTTCTCCCCGGCCTTGTCCGCCCGGACCAGCTCGATGGGACTGGCGAACCGCACCTGCCGCACCGAATTGAGATAAATCAGCAGGAAGATCCCGGTAAAGGTGACCAGCGTCATGATCACCGAAACCGCGGAAACGGAAAACTCATACCGGACGGAGCCGCCAATCATCTTCGCAAAACCCAGCTCCGCCAGCTTGGACAGACCGACGCCCGCCGCCAGGCCGCAGCCCAGGCCGATCCCCCAGGTGATCAGGGTCTCGAAAAACAGGATCCGGCCGATGTTCCGCTTGTTCATTCCGAGAATGCTGTAGAGGCCGAACTCCTTTTTGCGTCCGCGGATCAGCGTGGACTGGGTGTAGAACAGGAAGATCAGGCTGAAGAGGGTGATGACCCCGGTCCCGATCTTCATCATCATCGTTGCCGTCCCGCCGCCGGGCATCCCTTCCATGACTCCGGAATACCCCAGGAAATGCAGGATGTAATAGATGGCGACCATCAGAATGCAGGTCACCAGGAAAGGGGCGTACAGACGACCGTTCCTTCGCATACCCTCTCCGGCGATCTTCGGATAGAAACCCGCTTTCATTTCCGGTCACCTCCCTGTGCCAGCAGTGTCAACGTATCGCTGATTTTCTGGTACAGCTGCCGGTCGGTGGCCTCCCCCCTGTAGATTTGGTGGAAGACGGTGCCGTCCTTGATGAAGAGCACCCGGGAGGCGTTGCTGGCGGCCTTGGCGGAATGGGTGACCATGAGGATCGTCTGCCCCATCCGGTTCACCTTCTGAAACAGTCCCAGCAGTTCGTCGGAGGATTTGGAATCCAGGGCTCCCGTGGGCTCATCCGCCAAAATGATTCTCGGATCCGTGATCAGCGCCCGGGCCACTGCCGCCCGCTGCTTCTGACCGCCGGACACCTCATAAGGATATTTTTTCAGGATGTCCCCGATTCCGAGGGCTTCCGCGATCGGAGCCAGCGCCTTTTTCATTTCATCCGGCTTTTTCCCGGCCAGGACCAGCGGCAGATAGATATTGTCCTCCAGGGAGAAGGTGTCCAGCAGATTGAAATCCTGGAACACAAATCCCAGGTTGTCCCGGCGGAAACGGGCGATGTCCCTGTCCCGGATCGTCCCCAGATCTGTTCCCTCCAGGATCACGGTGCCCTCCGTGGGACGGTCCAGGGCAGCCAGGATGTTCAGAAGCGTGGTCTTGCCGCTGCCGGATTCCCCCATGATGGCAACGTATTCTCCTCTTTCAACCGTAAAGCTGACGTTCTTCAGCGCTTCCACAGAGACGCCGCCGAACCGCGTTTTGTATATTTTTTTGATCCCTTTTGCTTCCAGCAAACTCATTACTGCACTTCCTTTCTGTTTAAGGTCAGTTACAGTATAATAATCGAAGCAGATCCATTCCATCGGATCTGCTTACGATAATCTTACATTCGTGTCACATTCTTCTCAGTCGATTCCCACCGGCCGGGTGTTCAGGTCCAGCAAGAACCGGGTCCCCTTCCCCGGTTCGGATTCCGCAGTGATTCCGTGGCCCAGGTTGTCGCAGACCCTCCGGCAGAGATACAGCCCGATGCCGCTGGCCCGTTTGTCTTCCCGCCCGTTGAATCCGGTGTATCCGTTCTCAAAGATCCTCGGCAGGTCCTCCGGACTGATGCCGATGCCGGTGTCCTCGATGCACAGAATGCCCGGCGTTTCCATGAAGACCCGGACTCCGCCGGCAGCGGTATACTTGACCGCATTGGAAAGGATCTGTTCAATGACGAACGCCAGCCACTTTTCATCCGTCAGGACCGTATACCCCGTGGGTCTGAAATCCATCGTCAGTTTCTTCAGGATGAATTCCCGGGAGAACCGACGGATCGCGGGCCGGATGATATCATCCAGCGCATGCTCCCGGATCACGTAATCCGTGCTGTCCGAATCCAGCCGCAGAAAGGTCATCGCCATTTCCACATAGGACTCGATCCGGTTCAGGTCCCCCTCCAGTTTTCTGGCCAGGTCGGAATCCTCCGACTGAAGGTTCAGCCGCATGGCGGCGATGGGCGTCTTGATCTGATGCGCCCAGACGGTATAGTATTCCACGCGGTCGCTGTAATCGGAAGCGGCGCGTTTCCGGGAAACCCGCTCCTCTTCTTTCAGTTTTTCAATGATCGCCCGGTAATCCCGCTCGATCAGGCTTCCCGTCTCCGGCAGGTCTTCCTGCATCAGCCGCCGGTGGATACTCCGGGTCCGAAGAAAATCGATGGCCCCAATCACCAGAAGAATGACGCCGTAAAGAACCAGGGGGTAGATCACCGTGATCGCCTTCATGTCGAACAGCAGATAGGAAGACGCGAAGATCGCCGCGGGCAGGAGGAGCAGCAGGATCGCTGAGAATCTCGATTTCAGGTATTCCTTCAGCATCTTACTCCTCCAGGATATATCCCACGCCAAACCGGGTCCGGACCAGATTCTTCAGCCCGACGCTTTCGAGGGTCTTCCGGAGACGTCCCACATTGACCGTCAGCGTATTGTCATCCACGTAGCAGTCCGTTTCCCAAAGCGCTTCCATCAGCTTTTCCCGGCTGACGACCTTGCCTTTGTTCTGCATCAGCGTCAGCAGGATCCGGTATTCGTTCCGGGCCAGTTCCACGGTCTCCCCGTTGTACGTCAGCGTGTTGTTGTTGGTATTGAGAACAGCGCCCCCCGCCTGCAGGGTGAAGGCCGCCTGATTGAAATCATAGGTCCTGCGCAGGAGCGCGGAGACCTTGGAAATCAGCACGCTCTGGTCGAAGGGCTTGGCGATGAAATCATCCGCGCCCATGTCGATTGCCATAATGATGTTCATGTTGTCCGCCGCCGAGGATATGAAGATGATCGGTACCGAGCTGGTCTTCCGGATCTCCCGGCACCAGTGATAGCCGCCCATATAAGGCAGGGTAATGTCCATCAGGATCAGGTGCGGTTCATACTCCCCGATTTCCGCCATGATGTTTCTGAAATCCGAAGCCGTCCGGCCTTCCATTCCCCAGTTCCGGAGACAGGAGGCAATGCCCTCCGCGATTCCCCGGTCGTCTTCCACAATATAGATTCTGTACATGCTGTTCCCCTTCGTATTTCTTTTGCTGTATGTATATTATACTGTGTGAATCCCTTTGCCGCAATGAAAAACCCCGGCCCCGTATTACCGGGTCCAGGGTTCCGTAACGTTCGCATCTTTGGATGCATATTCCATTGCTTTTCTGAGACCCGTTTCGAAGGCCTCCACCGGGAGCAGGGCGATGCCCTGCTCGTCGCCCAACACGATCAGCCGCGTCCCGCCGGTGATGCCGTATTTGTCCCGGGCATCCTTCGGGATGACGATCTGCCCCCTTTCGCTGACGGTGACCGTCCCCCAGATGCTCTTGCCCGCGGGAGCCGGCGGTATGGCGCCGATCCCTTCCACCTTTTCGTCCTTGATCAGGCTGTCCACCGTAACGCCGTAAACCCCGGCGAGTTCTGCCGCCCTGCCGATGTCCGGAATCGTTGCGCCGCTCTCCCACTTTGCATAAGCCTGCCGGGAGATGCCGATCTTCTCGGCGATCTGCTCCTGGGAATAACCGTTTATTCTCCGAAGCATCATGAGATTGTCTTTCAGCATTTCGTCCCCTCTCTACAAATCGATCCGTTCAAAGTTTTCGCATGCTTTTTTATAGGATAACACGGTCAGCGCGATAAAGCAAAGCGCCCCGGCCGCAAGCAGCGCGAGCTGCAGGCCAAAATGGTCGAATCCAAACGCGTTGAGCGCTTCCAGCCCCGGGAAATGGTGCAGTGCTTCCGCTGCGCCGATCACGGCAAAAGTCACGATGATGTAGGTCACGAAAGGTTTTCCCAGCTTGTAGGCTGTCTTGAAGAAGCCCCCCAGGAAAATGGTGTTGAACAGCCCGAACAGCAGCAGCGCCATTCCCAGGAAAAAGGGATTCGCCGTCATCAGAGCATTCTGCCGGTATACCGGCGCATCCGCCAGAACGGTCATTCGGATGATGGTAAGCACAGCCATGATCGCAAACCCGCAGAGTTCGATCAGCAGCACGAACTGGTATTTGCCCTTTACCACATCCCGCTTTGCCACAGGAAGCAGTGCCGAGAAAACGATGTCGTTCGCCTCCCGGGCGCTCTGGAAGCTTTGAAAGATTCCCAGCGTGATGAAGAACACCCCGCACAGGATCGGATACCCCGGCAGCAGCGTCATCACCGCGAAGCCGAGAAACAGGTACGTCAGCAGCAGCGCGCTGAGGCGCATTTCTTTCCGAAGCAGTGCATTCATAATCTCGCCTCCCTCTCCAGTCTCAGGAATATCTCCTCCAGCGTTTCCTCCGGTTTGCCGTGCTCCCGGAGGAACTCCTCTTTGGAGCAGGCGGCCCTGATCTCGCCCCGGCTGATATAGATGATGTTGTCCGCGCACCGTTCCAGGTCCGAGGTAATGTGCGTTGAGAAAAGAATTGTGACCCCGTGCTCCTTCAGTGTCCGGAACACCTCCAGCAGTTCGTCCCGTGAAAAGGGGTCCAGGCCGCTGGTGGGCTCATCCAGAATCAGGATCTCCGCCCGGTGGGACAGGGCCAGCATCAGGTTGAACTTCACCTTCATGCCCTCCGACAACTCGATGGGCTTCTTCGTTTCATCCAGTCCGAACAGTTCCATGTATTTCCGGTAGGCTTCCCCGTCCCAGCCGGAGTAAAACGTCTTGGTTACGTCCACGATCTCCCGGATCGTCTTCCTCGGATACCAGCTCACCGTGCCGGTGGAATAGCCGATCCGCTGTTTGATCTCCTTCTCGTGTCCGGAAAGGGGAAGCCCGAAATAGGTGATGTCCCCGCTGTCCGTGTGGATCAGGTTCAGCATGGCCTTGATCGTGGTGGTCTTCCCGGCGCCGTTTCGTCCGATGAAGCCGGTGATTTTACCGCCTTCCAGCGAAAAGGAAACCTCTTTCAGCCGGAATGCCGGATAGGTTTTGCAAAGATTTTGAACTTCAGCAGCATTCATATAAGTCTCACTCCCGTATGATTTGTTTGATTTATATGAATATTGTAGCCTTCGGTTGCATTGTGAACAACCAACTGAAGTTAACACAGTTTGCAATAATTTGTTGCTTTTCGTTGCATGAAGGCCGTTTTCTTCAGATTCTCACCCGGAACAATCCATGATGATTGCAGTAAGCCAGCATCTCTCCCCGCCCCCGTCGCAGGAACCGGCATTCGGCGTTTCCTTCCGGGTACAGCTTGACGGTCTCGATGCGGTCCCCGGTCCGGTAAAGGATGCAGCTGATGTGGTGCTCCCGGGTCATCGGATGGTCCAGCGTGACATACCACTCATCCTCCACCGGTTCGACCCGGATCCGGTGTTCCCCCTCCGCCTCCTCCGCTTCCAGCGCCGGCAGCGCCACTCCGCAGCAGCTTACGGCCGCGTCGCCCGTCGACTGTATAATGTTTCCGCAGATGGGGCAGACGTAGAGCCTGGCTTCCTTCATATTGGACTTCACATTTCTGTTGATGACCTGCTCACCGGCAAACAGTTCCCCGATGGAAAGGCCCAGGGCTTCCGCAATGGATTCCACCAGAGTGATATCCGGCAGGCCCCGTCCCGTTTCCCACTTGGAAACGGCCTTGTCCGTCACGCCGATCTTCACGGCGAGTTCGGCCTGCGTCATCTTCTTTTTTTCGCGAAACATTCGGATCGCTTCGCCATTGATATAACTGTTCATGGTTTTTCTCCTCCTTACAAAAGGAAGATAACACGCCGCTGCCGGGCCGTCCACCTACGCTTCGTAGACCTCTCCGGCTCCTTCCCGTGCTTCCGGGCAAGCGCGTCCTTACCTTTGGAAACGCCCCATGGCGAAGGCGGCAAAGCGCTTCGCCGCCGGCGACATCTCTTCCGTTTCAGGCGTGGCCATGCCGATTTCGATGATCTGCGGCGGTTCCAGGGGCAGATACCGCACGCCTTCGGTAAAAGCCTCCCCGATGATGGCATTCGTGCAGGTGATCCCAAGCCCCGCCGCCACCATGGCATAAGCGGCATAATTGTCCGAAGTGGCATACTTCACCTTCGGCCGGACCCCGCACTCCTGCATCATGCGGGAGTTGTCGGTCTCCCTGCCCGGGTACAGTTCAATGTAATCCTCCTCCGCAAAAGCGCGGACCGGAAAACATTCTTTTCCTGCCATGAGATGACCCTCCGGCAGGCAGGCCAGAAGCTGGTCCTGCTCCAGGGCCGCCCAGTTATACCGGCCTTCCCTTCTGCTGATGATGCAAAGATCCAGCCGGTGTTCCTCCATCGCCTGCAAAAGCTCCGTGCTAGTTCCGTCCACGATCTCGACCCTGATTCCCGGGTACTCCGCTTCGAAATCCTTAATGAGCCGGGCAAACCAGTCGTAATAGGCGTAATAAGACGTGCCGATTCGGATCGTACCCCGTGCCAGTCCCCGGATCTCGCCGGTCATCTGTTCAAAGGAGTCGGCCGTCCTGATCATCTCCTGGAAATAGGGAAGCAGCCGCCGGCATTCTTCCGTCGGAACAACCCCGCCCCTGCTGCGCACCAGCAGGGGAAACCCCGCTTCCTTCTCCAGAGCCGCCATCATCCGGCTGATTCCCGATGCGGTATACCCCATGGATTCGGCAGCCGCCGTCAGACTGCCCTTCTCTACAGCGCACAACAGCGCCCTGCACCGTTCCGTATCCATATTGCTTTCTCCCCGCCTTTCGGTCTTTTCTTTGCTGTTTAGTCAAAGATAATTTGATTTATTATCGTTTTACTCAATGATAAACCGGGGGTATCCTAGTGTCAAGGAGGATGATGACATGATTTCTTTATCCGATGGCAAATTTCAATTATCCGTTCGCTCCGCCTGCTTTCTCATGGCGGCGATCACGATATTCCGGGGCTCTTCTTTCCTGCTGTCCAAGCACCTGCTGGGCACCATGGAGCCGCTGAATCTGCTGGGCCTGCGGTTTTTGCTGGCCTTTCTGCTGCTGTTTGTGCTGTTCGGTAAAAAAGTCATTCAAACCATAAAAAAAGACCCCGCGATCATCGGAGCCTCTGCTCTTCTGGGCGGAGTCTATTATCTCTGCATGGCGTCGGAACTCTGCGGACTGCGATTCACCACCTCGTCCACCTGCTCCTTCCTGGAAAACACCGCCATCGTCATGGTCCCGGTCATGGAAGCCATACTTCTGAGGCGGATGCCGAAACCCGTCATCCTGATCAGCACCGTCGTGACCGTGGTCGGCATCGGGCTGATCGCCCTGTACGGAAATGCAGGCACCGGCGTCGGCATCGGTGAACTGCTCTGCATCGTTGCCGCTTTAATGTATGCGGCAGCCATCATCATCACGGACCGGCTTTCCAAAAAACACGACCCCATGACCCTGGGGATCCTCTACGTCGGATTCATGGGCATCCTTGGGCTGATTTCTTCGTTCTTTACCGAATCCACGCACCTTCCCCAATCCGGGAATGAATGGATCGTTCTGCTCGCGCTGGCGGTGCTCTGCACCTGTTTCGGCTTCACTCTGCAGCCCGTGGCTCAAAAGCCTATCTCCTCGGAGACCGCCGGCATCATCTGTGCGCTGAATCCGCTGACGACCGCCGTGCTGGGCTGGCTGATCCTCGGGGAAGCGCTGGGCGCAAGCGGTCTTGCCGGAGCCGTTCTGATCCTGATCGGGCTGCTCCTGCCGAATCTTCACCGGTTCCGGCCCCGCAGCCGGGAATGCGCCGGAACGACTACAGTTCTCTGATCACTTTTGCCGGAACACCGCCGGCGATCACGTTCGCCGGGATATCCCTGTTCACCACCGCTCCCGCGGCGATCACCGCATTGTCGCCGATGGAAACCCCGGGTGTCACCGTGGCGTTTGCGCCGATCCAGACGTTCTTTCCGATATGGATCGGAGCCGGATGCAACTGCTGCCGCTTTTCCGGGGCGAAATCGTGATTGAGGGTGGCCAGCACCACCCCATGCCCGATCAAGGCGCCGTCATCGATGGTAATGCCACCCTGGTCCTGGAATTTGCAGCCGGCGTTGATGAACACACGGTCGCCGATCGTGATGTTTTTTCCGAAATCCGTATAAAACGGCGGGAACAGTCCGAAATCCTCCCCGACCGGCTTCCCAATCAATTCTGAAAACAGTTCTGCCAGTTCCTCCGGATCGTGGTATTTCGTGTTGATCTCCATCGTGATCTTCTGCGCCTCACGGCTGTAAGAGCGCATCACCTCGACAGCTTCCCGGTTCTCTCCCACCGTTTCCCCATTGTTCAGCTTTTTCAGCAGTTCGTTCAATTCCATCCTCTTGTCTCCCTTTTGTCCGGTCTGTTCTATTTCAGATGCTCCTCGAAAAACGCCTGAAGCTTTTCAAACGGAATGGCATCTTTGCCGCCGCCGTCGTACAGATCCGTGTGCACGGCGTCCGGAATGATGAGCAGTTCCTTGTTGCCCGCGTAGTTGCTTCCTTCCGTCATGGCCGCATACGCATCTCTGGAAAAATAGCAGGAATGCGCTTTCTCGCCATGCACCAAAAGCACTGCGCTGCGGATCTCATTGCTGTACATCAGGATCGGCTGGTTCACGAAAGACTCGCAGCCGATCACGTTCCAGCCGCCGTTGGAGTTCAGCGACCGTTCGTGATATCCCCGGTCTGTCTTGTAATAATCGTAATAATCTTTTACGAAGAAGGGCGCATCCTCCGGCAGCGGATCGACCACGCCGCCTCCGAGCTTGTATTCGCCGGCTTTGAGGTCTTCCAGCCGCTGGGCGCACATGGCAGCCTTCGCCTGATACCGGGCTTCCTCGTTATCTTCCGAATCGAAGTATCCCTTTGCATTCACTCTGGTCATGTCATACATGGTCGAGGCGACGGTCGCCTTCACCCGTGTATCGAGGGCCGCTGCATTGATTGCCATACCGCCCCATCCGCAAATGCCGATGATGCCGATCCGGTCCGGGTCGGCTTTGTCATGGAGCGAAAGGAAGTCCACCGCCGCCATAAAATCCTCCGTGTTGATGTCCGGAGACGCCATGTACCGCACATTGCCGCCGCTTTCGCCGGTAAAGGACGGGTCGAAGGCGATCGTCAGGAAGCCTTTCTCCGCCATCGTCTGCGCATAGAGGCCGCTGCACTGCTCCTTG
>JAFWFI010000161.1 GCA_017515705.1 Bacillota bacterium | reverse complement strand
GTGATCCAGATGGACGGGGTCGCGGAAGTACGCCCAAATACTCAGACACACCCGGAATTCGGCACCGTTCTGGCAGAAGCCCGGGCGGCCGGGGTGAAGATTCTGTTCCTCACCTGCCACGTGGAACCGGATGAACTGGTGGTCACCGGGGCCATCGAAGGATGAGAGAAAGATTTTGTCACGAAAAATGACAGAGGTTTTGTCATTGTCAAAACAGCCGTACCCGTTTTCCCGGAACAGGGAATAGAGTAAAATAGTCAGTGAAAGTAAATGCTTTTTAAAGCCCGGGGGAGAAAGCGCTTTCCCCGGAAAAGCGAAAAGGACGGAAAACGGGTAGACGGGAATATTGACGACGGACCGAAATGCTTTTACTATCTATTTACCAAATCTATCAACGGAAAAACCCGATGGTTTTCCGAACGATCGCTTTGCCGGCGCATGGCGCCCGTAACACGGGATGCTGTGCGTCCTTTTGTTTTTGAGAGGAGGTTTATGAGATGAAACGAAAGTTATTCGGTATTTTCCTGTCGCTGGCATTGGTGCTGTCCATGATGCCCCTGGGACTGGTGGCCGTGCAGGCGGCGGAAGTAGCCCACGGCACCTGCGGCGACGGCGTCACCTGGACGCTGGATGACGAAGGCCTGCTGACGATCAGCGGCACAGGACCCATGGAAAACTGTTCCGGTAATACCGGCGCGACGAAAAACTACGGCCCCTATCACGATCAGATCAAATCCGTCGTGATCGAGCCTGGTGTGACGCGGATCGGATCGGCCGCCTTTTTCCGGCAGGACAATAATTATGAGCATGTTATTTTCAGCAATTTGGAAAGTGTTCAGATCCCGGATACCGTGGAGACCATCGGAAGCATTGCTTTTGATGAGGTCCCCCAGCTTGAGGAGATCACTATTCCCTATGGGGTGAAGACTATTGAAAACCAGGCTTTTGAGGAATCCGGTCTAAAGAGCATTGAACTGCCGGACAGTGTGACGAGCATTGGAGAAAGCGCTTTTGAGCGAACCGGCATAAAGAGCATCGTGGTGCCGGATAGTGTGACGAGCATGGGCGCATATGTATTCTTTGAGTGTTTGGATCTGGAAAGTGCGACACTCCCGGATACCCTTACCAGTATCCCGCAGGGTCTTTTTTGCGGCTGCACCAATCTGACGACCCTGAACTATGGCGGGGCACTGGATTCTATCGGCAGTGTTGTTTTCGCATACACACCTTTCAGCGCAGTTTCGCTTACCATGCAGGACAAGAACTCAGAGATCAAGGAGGATGCGTTTGACATAGAAGAATTACCCGCAAACGTGGTCACCATCTATGGTGAAGCCGGCGGCACGGTGGAGAGCGGCGCAGCCTCCAAAAACTACACCTTCGCAGTCGCTCAAAACAACTTTACTTTTGACAGCAACGGGGGATCGGGCGAGATGGACGCCCTTTCCGTGACCTTTGACGGCACGTCCCACGGCAATTTCCCGGCCTGCACCTTCACCAACGGCAGCAAGATCTTCGCCGGGTGGAATACAAAGGCGGACGGTACCGGCATTTCTGTGGAAGATGAGTCCCCGGTGCGGATCGTGGCCGCGAACGGCGACGTTCCTCTCTACGCCCAGTGGGTGGAAGAAGCGGACTCGGTTACAGTCGGGGTCGGAGAGGATAAAAGCCCCCATGTTCCTTTTTATGCGTATTACAATTACGGAGTTTCTCAGTATGTGATCCCCGCATCGGATCTGGTTTCCATAAAGGGAAAGACGATCACGGCCATGGAATACTATCTTGATTCAGAGTCCATAGATATCAATGGTCAGATCCTGGAGATCCGGCTTTCCGAGATTGGTCAGACGACCATTTCTGGATGGCAGGATGTAACGGATTCGGAGATTGCTTTTTCGGGAGAATGGCACACTGATGAAAACAAAACCGTCCCGGTGACGCTTACCAAGCCGTATTTGTACAATGGAGGGAATCTCCTGGTCACTGTGGTAAACAAAACAGGGAATTACAGATCCGGGATCATATTTTCAGGAGTGAAAAAGGATGGAGCGTCGATTTCGGTATTCCGGGATAGTGGTGCATATGATCTTTCCCAGTTAGATGTGGCGCCCACTCAGAGGAATTTCCTGCCGAAGACGACTCTGATCTGCGGTGAGGCCGCTGCGCCCGTCACGGAGTACTACCTCTGGGTCGGCGGTACACAAGTGACCAGCGCCAACGCCGCCGATGTCTTCAGCAATGGCAAAGTCAGCTATGACGCAGAGAGCAATACCCTGACCCTGAACAACGCGAACATCACCGGCGGAAGCGAAAACACAAACTACTACGGATGGGGCATCTGCTACCGGGGAACCGATGATTTTTATCTTGTTGCAAACGGGACCAACACTGTCAAAGATGACAGTTATAGAACTTACACCTCCTATGGTATTGTGATCGGCGAACCCAATCCTATTGTATACAGTGAGGCTGAAGTGAATGCCACCATCACCATTTCGGAGGGAGCAAGCCTTACCGTTTCCGGCGGGAATATCAACCAGAGTGGATTTATCGGTAGTTTGGGGATTTTTAACAACGGTCTCGGTTCTTTGACCATAAACGGTGCCGGTGATCTGATCGTAAGCGCAAAAGACAATTATGAAAAATCTATCGGTATTGTGGCACAGGATGTTACGATCGATGGCAGCTGCTCTGTCACTGCTACGGGAGGCGAATCAGGAGACAGTATGAGCGCCGGCATCTATTGCGGAAACCTCAACGTACCCCAAAGCTTTACCGGTACCATTACCGCCCAGTCAGGGTCTGCCCCGGCTACGCTCGGATACGGCACCAACGGCACCTTCGGGATCCTGGCCAGAGGGAATAACTCAAGCAATGGAAACATTTCCATTGCAGGCGGCACGGTGACCGCCTCTTCCGGCGTACGGACCGGGGGTTCCAACAGCAGCTCCGAATATGCCACCGGCATCTATGCAGACTATACCATTTCCATTACAGATGGGGCCACAGTAAACGCCACCGGCGATGGACACGGAATATTCTGCTATAATAGAACGACCTCCATCAATTCCAGCTCCGTCACTGCTATCGGCGGGAATTATGCCGTAAACGGTCTGGAACTGACCGGTGTGACGGCGGAGGCGTCTACGGAAAAAGAGGGCAGTAGCCTGGTGCCTTACGACA
Organism: Bacillota bacterium; assembly: GCA_017515705.1. Classification (GTDB taxonomy): domain Bacteria; phylum Bacillota; class Clostridia; order Peptostreptococcales; family Anaerovoracaceae; genus RUG14258. Next base: position 1,279 of record JAFWFI010000161.1, on the reverse strand, counting down.
GCAGCGCAATCAACACATACAAGTACGTGAAGACTACGCCCGAATCGGCACCGCCCGTCCCCACCTGCGACGCCAGTATCTATATCTTTGACGCAACGGAAAATGAGAATGATCAAGGCGGCAGGGTCATCTTTGAGAACCAGGAATACGGCAGTAATTTCACCATCACAAAGCCTGCCGGAACGTCCGTGACGGTCACGGCGGCCCCTGATGAAGGGTATACTTTCTCCGCCTGGCGCTCCGGCGGGACGGAGGGCGATTTCCTTTCCGATTCGACAGAGTACACCTTTACGATCGAAGACACCCCCGGAGGCATCGGCATCTGGGCTGTCTTTGAGAAAAAACCTCCTGCTCCTCCCAGCGGCGGTGGCGGCGGAGAGCCTTCCTACAAGGTGGAAGTACCGGATGACGTGGAAAACGGCTCTGTGAGCGTGAGCCCGAAGTCCGCGAAGGAAGGGGATACCGTGACTATCACGGTGACCCCGGACGAAGGATTTGAAGTCGATGGGATCAAAGTCACGGATAAGGACGGCAAGGAAATCGAAGTGAAGGACAACGGCGACGGGACTTACAGTTTCGTGATGCCGGCCTCCAAAGTCACCATCGAACCCACCTTCAAGGAAGATCCGGATGCCCATGCGAAGGTTTGCCCCAGCAAGGCCTTTGACGACCTGGATACATCCCTGTGGTACCATGAAGGCACGGATTTCGTGATCAGCAAAGGAATGATGAACGGCGTGGGTGAGAAGACCTTCGCCCCGAACGATACGACGACGAGAGCGATGATCGTGACGATCCTGCACCGGCTGGAAGGCGAACCGGAGGCTGAGGCAGCTTCCTTCACCGACCTGACCCAGGATTGGTACAAAGCAGCGGTCGGCTGGGCCGCAGCGAACGGGATCGTGAACGGATACAGCGAGACTTCCTTCGGGCCCAATGACCCGATCACCCGGGAACAGCTGGCCGCCATTCTGTTCCGGTATGCGGAATACAAGGATAACAAAGGCGAGGATTACGCCGTGGACCTGTCGAAGTATGAAGATGCGTCAGCGATCTCCGACTGGGCAGTGGATGCGATGACATGGTGCGTAGCCTCCGGCATCATCGGCGGCGTCACGGAGACGACGCTGGTGCCCCAGGGGAGTGCGACCAGAGCGCAGGTGGCGACGATTCTGATGAGGTATTGTAACTGATCAGTATCAATGGTTTACGCAAAAGCCGGGCCGGTGTGAACAGACACCGGCCCAAAGGAAGGAGGCTTATAAACATGAAACGAAAG
>JAFWFI010000020.1 GCA_017515705.1 Bacillota bacterium | reverse complement strand
GAAATATGAGATCACCGGAGAGGTGCCGGTGCTGAAAAGCGCGGAAGCCCTGATCCGGTGGGAACACCCCGACCTGGGGATGATCAGCCCGGGGGTCTTCATCCCCCTGTTTGAAAAGAACGGGCTGATCCAGCGGCTGGACCGTTACGTCTGGAAGGAAGCGGCGGAGCAGATGCGCCGGTGGAAGGAACGATTCGGGTTCGTGCTGCCGATCTCCGTCAACGTTTCCCGCATCGACATGTACGCGGCGGACTTTGTTCCGTATCTGCGGCAGCTGATGCAGGACAACGATATCCGGCCGGAGGATTATTTCCTCGAGATCACGGAATCCGCCTACACGGAAAACTCGGATCAGCTGATCCGGACCGTGGAAGAGCTCCGAGAGTTTGGTTTCCGGATCGAAATGGATGACTTCGGTTCCGGCTATTCTTCACTGAATATGCTGGCGGAGATGCCGATCGACGTATTGAAACTGGATATACGGTTTGTCCGCAACCTTCACAACAGCGACCGAAACGCCCGGATGGTGGAACTGATGCTGGACATCGCCCACCGGCTGAATGTGATCGCTATAGCGGAGGGCGTGGAAACACAGGAGCAAATGGAGGACCTGAAACGGATGGGATGTCAGCGGATCCAGGGGTATCTGTTCTCCGGGCCCGTACCGCCGGAGGCCTTCGAAGATTTCATAAAAGGGGTGAAATAAATGTTATCGATCGATACACTGAAAGCGCTGGGCGCCAACACCGAAGAAGGGCTGACCCGCTGCATGGGACAGGAGGAATTCTACTATAAAATGATTCGGATGGTCCTGGGGGACGGCAACTTCGAACGGATGGGACAGGCAGTGGAACAGGGCGACCTGGATGCCGCTTTTGAAGCGGCTCACGCGCTGAAGGGCGTCGCGGGGAACGTGGCCCTGACACCGCTGTACGAAGCGCTTTCCAACATCACGGAACGGCTGAGGGTGAAGGAGGACGCCGATTACCCGGCTCTTCTGAAAGCCGTTAGGGAGCAGAGAGATGCCTTTGCGGCCCTTTGCGAAGACTAAAACCGATCAACAGACCAAAGGAGAAAGACTTTGCGCCGAATAAGCCTGATATGTCTGATCCTGGTCACACTGATACTTGCAGGCTGCGGAGAATCCGGCGGAGCCGGCGGGGGAGGGCAAGCTCCCTCCGGTGAAGGGGGACAGTTCGAATCGCCTCCCTTTGCGCAGTCCGGCTTTCACGAGGATGCTGCCGAAGGCAGCGGGGACGTCCTGGTGGATGTGTCGGAAGCCGCGCTTGGTTACGTCGCGGTGTCGGCAAAGTCGGACCGCCGCCTGAAGTTTCAGGTGATCAAAGGAGATTCCACATACAACTACGATCTGCCGTCGGACGGGACGCCGGCCGTTTTCCCGCTGCAGAGCGGGGACGGGACCTACGACCTGAGGGTCATGGAGAACGTGGTGGACAGCAAGTATGCACCGCTGTACATCACTTCCTGCAGCGTGACACTGCAGGACGAATTCCAGCCCTTCCTCCGGCCCAGCAGTTACGTGAATTATGGCAAGGATTCGAAGTGTGTGACGAAGGCCGCCGAACTGGCCGCCGGATCGTCAGACGCTTTGAACTATGTTACCGCGGTCTACGATTATATCTGTGACAAGGTAAAGTATGACCGCGAAAAAGCGGAAACGGTGGAGTCCGGCTATCTGCCGGATCCCGATGAGACCCTTTCCACCGGGAAGGGGATCTGCTTTGACTACGCGTCACTGGCGGCGGCCATGCTCCGCAGCCAGGGCATTCCCACGAAGGTGATTTTCGGCTACGTTGCCCCGAACGACCTCTACCATGCGTGGAACATGTTCTACACCGAAGAGACCGGCTGGGTCACCGTGGACTACGAGGTCTCCGGCGACAGCTGGAACCGGCTGGACCTGACCTTCTCCGCCAACGGGTCCGATGCGGACTTTATCGGGAACGGAGAAAATTACTCGGATCTGTACGTTTACTGATCGGAAGGAGCAAAGGAAATGAAAAAACAAAAACTCGACTATTTGGGCGTCAGCGCTTTTTGCGAAAGCATGGCGATGATGATGCACTCCGGCATCGCCACGGATGAAGCCGTGGGACTCCTGCTGTCGGACAGCAAATCCTCGGAAGGGGTGCTACAGCAGGGCCTGAAGATCATGAAGGAACAGGTCGACCAGGGATACGGACTGGACAAAGCCATGAAAGAAAGCGGGATCTTCCCGAAATATGCCCTCCAGATGGTGGAGGCAGGGGAATCCCACGGACGGCTGGAAGACATCCTCTTCCGGTTGTCGGATTATTACAAGGAACAGAAAACGATTTCGGAGAAGATCAAAAACGCCATCACTTACCCGGCCGCCATGCTGGTGCTGATCATCGTGGTGCTGCTGGTAATGCTGGTGATGGTGCTGCCGACCTTCACCGATGTATATAACAAGCTGACCGGCAGTCTGGCCGCGTCCTCCTACCGTTACATTCACTGGGCCTACGGCTTCTGCTGGGCGGCCCTGATCGTCATGGTGATCCTGGCGGTGCTCCTCATCGCAGGATTCGCGATGTGGCGAAGCGGGAAGAAGGAGAGCTTGGAGAAGCTGCTGTACAAGATCCCCCTGTGCGGGGAGCTTCTGGAGAGCCTCGGCAAGTTCCGCTTCACCTCCGCCCTGGGCACCTTCCTGGCCAGCGGCGAGATGCAGGACAAGGCCGTGGAGGACAGCATCCCGATGACGGACTGCGGGAAGGTGGAAGAAACGCTGCACCGGTGCCTGGACAGGATGGCGGAGGGCCACAGCATCGCCCAGGCTGCCTACGACGAGGAACTCTTCGAACCGGTTTACGGGCGGATGTTCCTGGCCGGGGAGCGCAGCGGTAATATGGAATCCGTGCTGGAGCGGCTGACCAAGCTGCTGGAAGAAAACTGCACCGGTCTGGTGGACCGCATCGTCGGGATCGTGGACCCGCTGCTGTCCGGTGTGTTGATGGTGACCGTGGGGATGGCGCTGCTGAGCGTAATGCTGCCCCTGATCGGAATGATGAATTCGGTAGGTTAACAGAGGAAGAACAATGTATTCAGATGTGAGACAGAGCAAGGGCTTTCTGATCGGCCTGGTGCTGGTGATCCTGCTGATCGCCATCATCGCCGCCTGGTCCCTGGCGAGGGGCTCCGGGGCAGACCTGACAGAAGAAGGCGCCGCAGCCATCAAGGATACGGTCCAGCGCAGTGCGCTTCAGTGCTACGTGGTAGAGGGAATCTACCCGCCGGACCTGAAATACCTGGAGGAACATTACGGCCTCGAGGTTAATACAAAAGAATTCTATGTGACCTACGATGCATACGCTTCGAACCAGCCGCCCAATGTGACGGTGACCCCGAAGCGGATGGCCAATTAGCGGGAGGTGCATCGGATTGAGAACAAGAGGGAGAAATCCCATGGCGTTTTACACCATCGCCATCGTGGGGCTCTTTCTGGCGGGCTTCTTCCTGCTGGTGGTCTTCGGGGCGAAGAGTTACAGCGCCTCGGCGGTGATGCAAAACGACCATATGGAAATGAGGGCGCTGTCGGCCTATATCGCGACCAGTATAAAAGGAAGCGATTCGACGGGCGCCGTACAGATAGAACAGGGACCGGAAGGACCGGTGCTGGTGATCGCGGACGGAGACACGGGCTACGCCAAGCGGATCTATCAGAGCGCCGGGAACCTGGTGGAGGACTATGCCCGGGCGGACAGCGCCCTGCGGCCGGACCAGGCCATGGTCATCGCCCCCACCGCGGCCTTCAACGTGGAGCAGCCGGCGGCCAACCGGCTGGTGGTGACCACGGACGAAGGACGGACCCTGATCACCCTGCGGAGCGAAGGGGGTGAGGGCGAATGAACAAACGTCATCCCATAACGGCGTTCTACATCGAAGCCCTGATCCTGATCATGGTCTTCGTGGGGATCATATTGCTGCTGACCCAGATTTTCGGGGCCGGGCGCATGCTGAGCAGCGATGCGGACCGGCTGACCCGGGCAGTGGGACTGGCGCAGAACGCCGCGGAAGCGGTGGCGGCGTCGGAAGACCTGTCAGACCTGGAGGAGCAGTTGGACGAAGGAAACATCGGCACCAGCGCAGACCCGTCGGGAGTGTCGGCCTGGTATGACCGGGAAGGCAGCCCACAGAAGGAAGGCGTGTTCCGGGTGCAGACCACCTGGGAGCCGGAAGAGAAGGGCGGAGGCACCCTGGCCCGCAGCCACATCACCGTGTGGTACGGGGAGGAAGAAGAGCCGGTCTATGAGCTGGACACCGCCGTCTACCGAAAGGGGGGATCCGAGTGAACCATACACCTGTGAAACTGGGACCCCTGGCACTGCTGCTGACGGTGATCAGCATCTGCCTGACGATCCTTTCGATTTTGAGCTATACCACAGCCGGCGCGGACGACCGGCTAGCCCAGCGGTATGCCCAGACCACTTCCCAGCGGTACGAGCTGGAAGTGATGGGACAGGAGGCGCTGGCGGAATTCCCGGCCGGGTTTGAAGCGGACTCCTCTCAGTCTGCTGAGGAGGGAGCTGTCTGGAAAACCATCCAGCTCGACGACCTGACCCTGGTCATCGGCGCCGTGCCCGAAGGGGACGGCAGCCCCCGGGTAGTCGCCTGGGAAATGAACCGCGAATGGAACCAGGACACCCAGATCAACAACCTCTGGGACGGCTCCGGGAACTGATACAAGGAGAAAAGCATGAACATTACTGAAATACTGCAGAAAGCCGTCGGGGCGGAAGCATCCGACATCTTTCTCATCGCCGGACTTCCGGTGACCTTCAAATGCCACGGGCACCAGGAACGGCAGCCAGGGGACCGGCTCCTGCCGGACTCCATTTCGGTTCTCGTGGATGAAATCTACACCCTCGGGAAGCGGGAACGGACCAACCTGGAGCGGGGACTGGACGACGACTTTTCCATCACCATCCCCCAACTCGGACGCTTCCGTGTGAACGTGTTCCGTCAGCGCGGTTCGCTGGCAGCGGTCATCCGGGTCATCCGGTTCGGACTGCCCGACCCGGTGCAGCTGGGGATCCCGGAGGCGGTGTTGTCCATGGCGGACAACAAGAAGGGCCTGGTGCTGATCACCGGTTCCGCCGGCACGGGGAAATCCACCACGCTGGCCTGCATGATCGACCGGATCAACAAGTCCCGGGACGCACACGTTATTACAATGGAAGACCCCATCGAATACATCCACCGGCACGACAAGTCCATCGTGACCCAGCGGGAAATCGCCATCGACACACCGGGCTATCCGGAGTCCCTGCGGTCGGCCCTGCGGGAAAGCCCGGACGTGATTCTGCTGGGTGAGATGAGGGATTACGATACCATTTCGGCGGCCATGACCGCAGCGGAAACAGGGGTACTGCTCCTGAGCACCCTGCACACCAGCGGCGCCGCCAATACCATCAACCGGATCCTGGACGTGTTCCCGGCCAACCAGCAGCAGCAGGTGAAAATCCAGCTGGCCCAGATCCTGAAAGGGATCGTCTGCCAGCAGCTGGTGCCGGCAGCGGACGGGGGACTGGTCGCGGCCTTCGAGGTAATGAAATCCACCGTAGCCGTACAGAATATGATTCGTGAAAGCAAACTGCATCAGCTGGAATCGGTGATGCAGGCAGGGGCGGCCGACGGCATGTGCACCATGGACGGCAGCCTGCTGCAATTATATAAAGAGGGGAAAATCACCAAGGACACAGCCCTCTTGTCCTGTGTCAATTACGAGAATATGGTGAAGCGTTTGGGATGACAGCCGACAGGTTAGATTGAAAGGCAAGGTCATGACATGAGTGAAGAAATGAAGAACGTACTGTATGTGCGGATGCTGGACGGATTCTCCGTGAAGTACAACGGCGTCGAACTGATCGACCAGCGGCAGCTGCGGTCCCAGTTCTGCCGGCTGATGGAGCTGATCCTGTTCTTCCACGAAACCGGCGTGAACCGGGAAGTGCTGAAGGAAGCGCTGTTCGAGGACCGGGAAATCGAGGACGTGCAGCATGCCATCCGGAACATTGTGTACAATGCGAAGAAGCGCCTGAAGAATCTGGGGCTGCCGGATGTGAACTATATCGACGTGAAGCGGGGCGTGTACTACTGGACGAAGGAGATTCCGGTGGTGCTCGACACGGAGGAATTCACCAGACTGCGGGACGACGCTTTCCGGGAAGAGGACCCGGAGAAAAAGCTGGCTCTGTTAGAGGAAGCCGTCGAGCTCTACCGCGGGGATTTCCTCGGCCACCTGAACGTGACCGTATGGGCCGTACAGAATTCCCGCGAGTTCCGGGAAGCTTTCCAGAGCTGTGTGGAAGCATCCGCGGAACTGCTGCGGGCGAAGAAAGATTTCAAAGCGCTCTGGAAACTGGGGGAGATCGCCGTGAAGGCCGACCCCTTCTCCGAGTGGGAGCGACTGGGCGTGGAAGCGCTGTCCTCCCTGGGACGCTTCGAGGAAGCACAGCAGCTCTGCGACGACACCGTAGCGGAATACATCAAGGAATTCGGCCGGGACTCCAACTCCTATATCCGTGACCTGGTCGGCCGGCTCAGTGCCGCGCTGGTGCATCAGCATGAAAGCGTGGAAGAGATTCAGAGCAAGCTCATCGAAGAAGAGGTGGACACGAGGGGAGGATACTTTTGTTCCTATCCGTCCTTCCAGGAAGTCTACCGCGTGCTTGCCCGGACCATGGACCGTTATGACGACATGATCTACCTGATGCTCTGCACCGTGATCGACAGCAAGGGCAATCCCATGAAGGAAGGGCCGAAGCTCAGCGACCTGTCCACGCGGCTGGCGGATGCCATCGTCCGTTCGGTCCGTCACTCCGACACCGTGACCCGCTACGGCATGGGGCAGTACCTGGTGCTGCTGGTGAATATCACCGAGCCGAACACCAGGATCGTTCAAGACCGTATCAGCAAGAACTTCCACCAGGG
>JAFWFI010000019.1 GCA_017515705.1 Bacillota bacterium | reverse complement strand
CCAGCATCTCGCAGACGAATCTCAATCCGGAAGCCTTCCCGGCTTCCTCGTTGATCATCTCCGTCAGGTGCGTGACAGAGCTGGTCAGCTTCACGCCCTTCACCTTCTCCCGAAGCTGCTTTCTGAGTTCTTCCCGCAGTTCCGGATCCGGGCAGGCGATGTTGATGGAGTCGATCTCTGCGCTATGCTCCAGGACAAAAGCGTGGATATCCTCCACTTTTTTTCTGGTCTGCTGGATATAGGGGACGTAGGCCTCACTGCACCCGAACCGCCGGGGATCTTCCCAGTGGGCTTTCCCGGTGTAGGGGACCCCATCCATGAACACTTCCATCCCGGCCTTTTCCCGGTGAGGCGCCACGATGGCTTCCGTGAATCGGACGGCCTCCTCCGGCAGGGTGTAGGTCTTGACTTTTGCACCGTCGGAAAGCCGGTTCACTTCCGTTCCGTTGGTGGTGATGGCGTAGCGGATCCCGGAGATCTCCATGATTTCCGGCGGGAGGGCGGTGACGGCTCTGCCGCTGGCCACAACGACTTCCATTCCCGACTGTATTGCCGCTTCAAGCGCCTCTCTGGTTTCCGGGTCCAGGCTGCTGTCGGAATGCAGCGTGGTCCGGTCCAAATCCAAAGCGATCAAATCATATTTTCTTGCCATTCTCTTCTCTCCTGTCTTATGAAATAAACCCCGCAAAGGTCTTGATCGTATAACAAAGCACAACCACCAGCGCCACCGGCCGGACGATCTTCGCGCCGTTCTTAACCGCCAGTCCGGAGCCCATATAGTTTCCCAGCATATTGCACAGCATCGCCGGGATCGCCACCAGCCAGGCCACGTTGCCGTTGATCACGTAGATGGAGAAGCCGAACACGCTTCCCACCGCCATGGCGAATTTCAAGGTCCCGTTGGCGGTTCGGACGTCATAGTGGATAAACATGCACAAAAGCAGCATCCCCAGGGTAGCGCCCGCTGCAGCAACGGTGCCGGCGTACAAACCGATCACCAGTCCCACCGCCAGCAGGATGTGCGTTTCTCTGGGGTTCCCGCTTTCGATTTTTTTCCGTTCGTAATGGAAGGCCTTTCCGGACACGATGGTAAAGATCGCCGCCAGAGGCAGCACCACCGACAGAAATCCGGAAAAAACCCATTCCGGCACCAGGTACACCAGTCCCGTCCCCAGCAGTTCTCCCACCACGATGGTGGCCGCCAGGGTAAAGGCCGGACGTTTGTCAAAATACCCGCTTTTCAGGTATCGGTAGGAAGCCGTCAGGCTCCCGGTCATTGCAATGAATTTGTTGGTGCCGAAGGCGGTCCTGGGAGGCAGTCCCGTCATCAGGAACACCGGCAGGCTGATCAGCCCGCCGCCTCCGGCCACTGCATCCACCAGCCCCGTCAGAAACAAGGCCGGGCAGACCACCAATAGTAATTGAATGCCGCTCATGATTGCCTTTCCTGTTTTATTCTTCCCCCGATGGAACCAGCGATTCCGCCGGGAAGCGCACTACTGCGTGAAGCTTTCCGTCCTCCGCATTCTTGATGCTGACGATGTGATAAGTCCCGTCAAAATCATAGTAGCAGTGGAGCCGGTCGAACATCTTGCATTCCCGTTTGTACAGGATCTCGAATTCATCGAAACTGTTCTTCATATACAGATCGATGGGCAGGGCCTGGTAGGCCACGTCCAGATAATACAGATTGTTCATGTGCCCGTTCACGTCGATCCAGGTGCAGGGCACGGTGCACTCGTATTCCTGTGAGAAGTGTTCCGGTTCCTTGATCCGGTCCATGTTCATGCCTTCTTCGAAGACCGTCTCCGTGTGCATCCCGTACTGATCCAGGATCCACTGGGGCACGTGGATCATGCCCTTGTCCAGATCCGTCAGCACCCACTTGCTGGAGCAGGCCGCCACCAGCTTCCCCTCCTCATCGTAAAAGGCGTATTCACGGAAGGTGTACAGCCGCTTCGTCCCCGGCACCCAGGTCTTCACCGTAATGGTCTCGCCGTAGCGCATCCGGCGGTAGATCTTCAGCTTCCATTGGATGATCACCCAGGACAGCCGGGTCTCTTCCATGGTGGCCATCCCGCACCCGCAGTGATCCGAATGCAGGGATCCGATATCTTCCATCCAACCCAGGATGGTCTTGTTGGTCACCAGAAGGTCTGTATTGACATCGCTGGTGTATACATAGAATTTATGCTCGTAAATCATAGTATCTCCTCGCGTACATTATAGTTTTTTCGTATTCAGGGCTCTCATGGCGTTGATCACGCAGATCACCATGATCCCCACATCGGCGAAGATCGCCATCCACATCCCGGCGATCCCCAGTGCTCCGAGAATCAGGCAGATCAGTTTGACCGCCAGGGCCAGGGTAATGTTCTGGTACACGATCTTCATGGTCTTCTGGGCGATCCGGATCGCCAGCGGGATCTTGACCGGGTCGTCGTCCATCAGCACCACGTCCGCCGCTTCAATAGCCGCATCGGAACCCATGGCGCCCATGGCGATCCCCACGTCAGCCCGCATCAGCACCGGCGCATCGTTGATGCCGTCCCCGACAAAGACCAGTTCTTCGTCCGGGTACTTGTTGGCCATCATCCGTTCCACCTGGTCCACCTTGTTTTCAGGCAGCAGATCGTATTTTACATCGTCCGCCTTCAGTTCCCGGCCCACCGCCATGGCAGGCCCCCGGGCATCCCCGGTCAGGATGACGGAGCGTTTGATACCGAGTCTCTTGAGTTCCTCCAGCATTCCCCGGGCCCCTTCTTTCAGGGTGTCGGAGATCAGGATATAGCCGGCATATTTGCCGTCCACCGCCACATGGATCACAGTCCCGTTTTCGGAAGACTCCGGCACAGCGATGCGCCACTTGTGCATCAGTTTGCTGTTGCCCGCCGCAATGGTCTTCAGCTGGTACTGCACTTCGACGCCGTGGCCGCTGATTTCCCGTTCATCCGACAGCCGTGATGCATCGATTTCCCTGCCGTAGGCTTCCCGGATGCATTGGCTGATGGGATGGTTGGAGAAGTATTCCGCATACGCCGCGATCTCCAGGAGTTCTTCTTCGCTCATGCCCACCGGCTGAATTTTCGTGACCGTGAATACCCCTTTTGTCAGGGTGCCGGTCTTATCCAGGACAAAGTACTTCGCCCTTGCCAGTTTTTCCAGGTAATTGGACCCCTTCACCAGGATTCCCCTGGCAGAAGCGCCGCCGATCCCCCCAAAGAAGGTCAGCGGAATCGAGATCACCAGCGCGCAGGGGCAGCTGATGACCAGGAAGGTCAGTGCCCGGGTGATCCAGTCCGTCCACATGGGCGCCTGATGCAGGAAAGCCATCCGGATCAGCGGACCTCCCAGCGCCAGGCATAACGCCGCCAGACACACTGCCGGGGTGTAATACCGGGCAAACCGGGTAATGAAATTCTCGGACCGGGCTTTTTTCATGGCGGAATTCTCCACCAGTTCCAGGATCTTCGCCACGGTGGAATCTTCGAATTCCTTCGTGGTCTTCACCCTGAGCAGCGCCGTCATGTTGATGCAGCCGCTGATGATAGTCTCTCCGGGTCCGATATCCCGGGGCATGCTCTCCCCGGTCAGGGCGCTGGTGTTCAGCACCGAAGTTCCCTCCAGCACGATCCCGTCGATGGGAACTTTCTCTCCGGGTTTGATTACGATCACGCTGCCGGCTTCCACCTCGTCCGGATCGACTTTCTCGATGCCGCCCTTCCCGGTCTCCAGGTTGGCGTACTCCGGTACGATGTCCATGAGGTCGGCGATGTTTTTCCGGCTCCGGTCCACGGCAACACTCTGGAACAGTTCCCCGATCTGGTAAAACAGCATAACGCTGACGCCCTCCGGGTATTCGCCCAGAAGGATCGCTCCCACCGTGGCCACCGCCATCAGGAAATTCTCATCGAACACCTGTCCGTGGACGACCCCCAGAAACGCTTTCCGCAGGATATCATACCCCACGACCAGATAGGGAATCATGAACAGTGCAAACCGCAGGTTTCCTTTCACCGGCGACAGCAGAATGACGATCATCAGCACCGCCGCCAGCAGGATCCGGGCCAGCACGATTTTTTGTTTTTTACTCATCTCTTAATCCACCTTGTGACATTCCTACAGAAAGATCTCGCAGTCGGATTCCACCTTCTTGCAGGCAGCCCGAACCTGTTCCATCACGGCTGCCGCATCGGCGTCTTCCTCAAATTCCACTTTCATCTTCTGGGTCATAAAACTGACCGTTGCTTCTTTAACACCTGAGGTTTTCTTTGCCTGATCTTCCATCTTGCCGGCGCAAACCGCGCAGTCCACTTCGATTTTGTAGGTCTTTTTCATCGTTTAGCCTCCATTTTACTCCATTAAGTGTTCCATCCCCACATTGATGATGGTCCTTACATGATCATCATCCAGGGAGTAATACATGCTTTTGCCGTCTCTCCTGGCTTTCACCAGTTTGGCCTGTTTCAGGATCCGGAGCTGATGGCTGACGGTGGGCTGGCTCACCGCCACGTTCTGGACGATGTCCCCCACGTTTTTCTCGCCTTCCAGCAGTTCCAGAAGGATCCTCACCCGGGTCTCATCGCCGAACACCTTGAACAGTTCCGCCAGATCCCCCAGTATCGCTTCATTCACGCCCATACGGGTTCCTCCTGAATTATAATTTAAATATTAACATATTTATATCTATCTAT
>JAFWFI010000160.1 GCA_017515705.1 Bacillota bacterium | reverse complement strand
TGATCTTCAGATCTGCCGTTTTACCGGCCTTGACCGTGTATTCCAGGTACCGGCCGTCCTTGCCGTCGGTGAACTTCACCTTCGTGCCGGCAATGGTCGCCTCGCCGGTCTTTTTGTCCAGTCCGGCAATGGTCACTTCGCCGGCCTTTTCCTTTTTATCGTTGTCTTTTTTGCCGTCCGTCAGGCTCTTGTCGTTTTTCCAGAGGAATACCTGTACCTTCAGGTCTTCCTTCGTCCCGTTGACGGTCTTGATATCCAGCTGGCTCTTGTCCTTCTTGTCCGCTGCTGCCGTGACTTTGACGCCTTCCTTTGCAGCAGGTGCGATAACGCCCTGGATCACGGCCGCTCCCTTTGCAGCAGCCGGTGCTGCCGGTGCCGCCTGTGCAGGAGCCGTTTGTGCCGGTGCCGAAGCTGCAGGTGCAGCAGTCTGTTCCGCATCCGTGCCGTCCGCCGCCAGTGCCAGTCCCGGCATGAAGCAACAGCATACCGCCATGATCAGCAGGAAGCTCAGCCCTCTTTTCAGTCCTTTATTTCTCATACTGTACCCCCTTATTGTCGGATTGTATTCTTTCTCGTAACTGTCATTATACCACATCTAATAAGTATAGCAAAGAAAATATCGTTATTTTTTCGTTGAGAAACCGTGAAGAAGTGTTTACATTTTTTAGGTCATCTACTATAATATCTTTGTCTTTTTGAACAATTCACGGAGGTATAGAGAGTTGTATAATCCACTGACTAAAGAAATAGCGGATCAAATTCGTTCGGTCTCGGACCATACCTTTTACGGCAGCGAGGTCAATCCCGATTACAGCCGGGATGAAATGCCCATCTACGGCACCCATATGCCGGAGATGGCGGTCCAGCCCCGCAGCACGGAAGAAGTGGCCGCCGTAATGAAGATCTGCTATGAAAACAATATCCCGGTAACGCCCCGAGGGGCCGGCACCGGCCTGGTGGGGGGCAGCGTTCCCCTGTATGGCGGCGTGACCATGGACCTTTCCAAGATGAACCGGATCCTGGAATACGACCTGGACAATTTTGCCGTCCGGATCGAACCCGGCGTGCTCCTGAGCGACCTGGTGGCGGACTGCCTCGCCCGGGGAATGCTCTACCCGGTGGATCCGGGCGAAAAATACGCCTGCCTGGGCGGAAACGTCTCCACCAACGCCGGAGGTATGCGGGCAGTGAAATACGGGACCACCCGGGAATACGTGAAAGCTATGACGGTGGTCCTTCCCACCGGTGAGGTGACGAGATTCGGCGCAACGGTTTCCAAGACCTCTTCGGGCTATTCCCTGAAGGACCTGATCATCGGTTCCGAAGGAACGCTGGGGATCATTACCGAACTGACCCTGAAAATCATCCCCGCACCGAAGGAAGTGATCTCCCTGATCATCCCCTTCACCGACCTTCGCACGGCGCTTTCCACAGTGCCGAAATTCAAGATTGCCGGGCTGGATCCCCAGGCGGTGGAATTCATGGAACGGGAAATCGTCCTGGCATCGGAAGAATACATCGGGAAGCAGGTCTTCCCCGCCAGCTGGAACGGCATAGACATCGAAGCCTTCCTGCTGGTCACCTTTGACGGCAGTACAAAAGAAGAAGTGGAACGGCTGACAGACCAGGCCGCCGAAATCGCGCTGGATGCCGGAGCCCTGGACGTGCTCATCGCCGACACTTCCACCCGGATCCGGAACGCCTGGTCGGCCCGTTCTTCCTTCCTGGAAGCCATTATGGACCAGATCGAACTCATAGACGAATGCGACGTGGTCGTGCCGGTGAACTGCATCGCCGATTACATGGAATTCGTCAACAGGACCGGCGATGAGCTGGGCTTTGAAGTGCGGTCCTTCGGTCATGCCGGCGACGGGAACATCCATATCTACCAGTGTTCCAATTCCCTGTCCAAAGAGGAATTCCTGAAAAAGGGCGAGATCTTCTTCCACGCCATTTACCGGGAAGCCTCCCGCCTGGGCGGGCTGGTTTCCGGGGAACATGGGATCGGCTCCGGGAAGATCGATTACCTGGCGGATTCCGTCGGCAAGATCAACGTGGAACTGATGAAAGGGATCAAGAAGGTCTTCGACCCGAAAGGGATCCTGAACCCGGGCAAGGTGGTCCGGTTGGATGAAGAGAATGTATAAGGAGTTATCATGAATATTTGTGTATGCATCAAGCAGGTGCCGGATACTGTCCAGATCCGGATCAACCCCGAGACCCATACCCTGATCCGGGCCGGCGTCCCCAGCATCGTGAATCCCTATGACGGGTATGCGCTGGAAGCGGCGGTGCGGCTGAAGGAACAGCACGGCGGCAGCGTTGTCGTCCTTTCCATGGGACCGGAGCAGGCGGTTCAGGCCATCCGGGACTGCCTGGCCGTCGGCGCAGACGAGGGATACCTGGTCACCGGCCGGCCTTTCGGCGGATCCGACACCCTTGCCACCAGCTATATTTTATCCGCAGCGATCCGCAAAATCGAAGTACTGCGTTACGAACCCTTCGACCTGATTCTCTGCGGGAAGCAGGCGGTGGACGGAGATACGGCCCAGGTGGGTCCGGAGACCGCCGAACACCTGGGGATCCCCCAGATCACCTATGCGCTGAATATGGCGGTGAAGGGAGGCAGCCTGCGGGTACGCCGCGAGATCGACAGCGGCGTAGCCATCGTGGAAAGCCGGCTGCCGGCGCTCGTGACCGTATCGAAACTGCCCTTTGAACCCCGCTACCCCGACATCCATTCCTGGCAGAAAGCCCGGCATGCGGAGATCCATACCCTTTCGGAAAAAGACCTGG
>JAFWFI010000159.1 GCA_017515705.1 Bacillota bacterium | reverse complement strand
TTTTTATTTTACCGACGAGTCGGAACCGTCACTCGTCATCGTTTAGCGAAGAGGGGATGAATACTCATCTCCTATTTGTATTATAATTCCTCATTCCAGGAATTGCAAGAAGAATTGAGTATAATTATGTGGAACAATTCTCGGCGATTGAAGAGTTCCTGGACAGGAAGTAGATGGATAGCATATGGAATCGGAACACTTTATGCAGTGACGGACGAACTGACCAACTATTTGTGAATGGCAGCAGATGCTAACTGTGGGACGTGATGATCTACGCGGCGGGCGTGGATGTTGGGTGTTGGGTGTTGGTGGTAATACAGTTGATTCCTTCTTTTAAAGGATGTATTATTAAAAGAGATATACAGACGACAGGAAAGGAACTAGTTGAAAATGAAAAAAGTATTCTGGGTGACTATACTAACAATCTTGATTTGCATGTGGATGGCGGTACCGGTCTTTGCACTGAGCCCCGGGGTTTATGTGGGAAGCAACAATACCACTTACTATAACCCCGACACAGGACAGATTGATGACGGTGGAACGAAAGACGCAGAAAAGGGGACGAGCATGAGCCGTTCGGCGACGGGGCAGGCCTGTCTTTTGGAGATTGATGCGAAAGGTCACATGTGGTTGACAGTCCGGTTGTTACAGCAGTCGAAATGCAGCAATGTCCACCTTTTTACCAGAACCGGAAATAATAAATATACGGAACAATCCTATGAAGTGACCGCAAGTAACAGCGGTAATGATTCCGTGGATTACCGGTTCCGTGTTACCGAGATCCCGGCTCACTTAAAGGCTACGATGTACGTGTCGCCAATCGAACGGGACGTGGTATGGTTTATGGCCTGTGACGGCTTCAAGGCTGGAAGCGGAGATTTCAAAGTGCTGATTGACGAGAGCGCGGCGAAAGCAGCGGCTCCCGGTGGATCGTCTGCGAATCAACCGGCTTCTTCTGCGGGTCAACCATCAAGTTATGATAATAGTTCTTCCAGCTCCAAGACTTCTTCGACAGCAAAGACAACTACGTCTAGTTCCGGTTCGACTGCTAATTCCAACTCTTCCAGCAGCTCTTCGAAGACATCGGGCTCTACGGTTGCGTCAACGACTTCAAGCTCGGCAAAGACTGGTGAGACAAATAAGACATCGGAAACTGCGGATGCGGAAAAAGACAAGGATGCAAATACGAAAGATGCCGATGATATCGTAACCGTTGC
Organism: Bacillota bacterium; assembly: GCA_017515705.1. Classification (GTDB taxonomy): domain Bacteria; phylum Bacillota; class Clostridia; order Peptostreptococcales; family Anaerovoracaceae; genus RUG14258. The sequence goes on along the minus strand of JAFWFI010000159.1, from coordinate 7,431 downwards.
AGATGCAGATGATGAAGAAGAGGGTATCGAACGGGCAGATTCCGGTGTGCCGGAGACTGTGCCAGTAGAAGGCGGAAGCAAATCTGACTGGCTCATCCCGTTGTTTCTCATAGTTCTGGGCTTAGGTGCAGCCGGTTATGGTTTCTGGACGCATGGGGGCAGAGATAAGCTGGGAACATGGAAAAGAAAAAGGTAGATAGAATAAAGAATGCGATTTGTTATAACGGGAGATGAATCCGGATAAATATAAGGAAGCAGACAGCAAAATGAATGAAAACAAAACCGGTAAAAGGGTCAAAAAAAGAACGGTACTCCTGGCTGTCCTGGGAATACTCCTGGTGGTGGTTGGAGTTGCCGTTGCAACGAATTGGGACACCGTGAAGGTGATGAAGGTTGCTTTGACGGAAGACCCAGAGACTATTCTGGCAAAGCAGGAAGAAAAGAATAAGGAAATGGAAAAGGAACTGGGCATCGACGGAATGGTGACGGATGAAATGGTCGAAGAGGCTCAAGGAGAAATGGAAGAACTGCTTTCCGTTTCCGTAGAAGATGCCGTTACGATTATTGAAACCCGGAACGAAGAGGCCAAGGCGGAGGCTGCTAAGAAATCTTCTCAGGAAATCGTTGCGAAGTACACGGCGCAGCTCTATGGCCTGCAGGGCGCTTTCCAGGGAAGGGCGAGCGGACTGATTTCGTCGGCAAAAGCGGAGTACATGGCATTACCGCCGGAACAGCATACGGCTGCAAATAAAAGGGCAATTATCTCTTCCAGAATTGCTCAGGGTGAAGCGATGGAAGGCCAGTGCGATGCGATGGTGGAATCGATTTTGGGACAGATGGCGTCTGAACTGTCTGCCAATGGATTGAGTACGGCTCCGGTAGGACAGCTTCGAAGCCAGTACCAATCGATTAAGGCCAGCCAGAAGGCGGCGTATCTGTCGATGGCGAGGAGTTATTAATGGGAAGTCGAAGGGAACCGTGATGGTTCCTTTTTGTATATGTAGGCCGGAGGGATATGGATGAAAAAAGATAACAGACCTTTTGTTTCTTGGGAATTGATGAATTCCTTTTTAATCGATGCTTTTGTTGGATATGGTGTGCCGGAGGAGGATGCCCGAATCTGTGCAGATGTATTGCTGGAATCGGACCGCCGGGGAATCGAAAGTCACGGGTGTAATCGATTCAAGCCGATCTATCTTGACAGGATCGAAAAGGGAACGCTGCTTCCCAGAACAGAAATTGAAATCATAAAAGAGACACCGACAACGATTGTAATGGATGCTCATGACGGGATGGGGATGGTTGCCAGCTATCATATGATGGAAATGCTGATCGAGAAAGCGAAGACTTATGGGATGGCCGGAGGAGCAATCAGGAATTCCACTCATTACGGGATTGCCGGTTATTGGGCAACTATGGCCAGTAAAGAAGGCTTGGTTGGAATGACGGGAACGAATGCGCGGCCTTCGATTGCGCCGACGTTTGGCGTGGAGAACATGCTGGGTACGAATCCGCTGACTTTCGCCTTACCGACGGATGAGGAGTTCCCGTTTTGTCTGGACTGCGCAACGTCGATCATGCAAAGAGGCAAGATCGAATATTATGCAAGAGATGGTAAAGCTACCCCGCCCGGAACAGTTATTTCGGAAGACGGACAGTCTATTACGGACAGTCGGGAAGCATTAAAGGCTCTGTCTCAGGGCAAAGCTTCTTTTGCTCCTCTTGGCGGAATTGGAGAAGAACTGGCCGGGTATAAAGGATATGGCTATGCGACGGTGGTTGAGATACTGTCGGCTGCGCTTTCGGGCGGACAGTTCATGAAAGCCTTGTCGGGAGTTTCTCCGGAAGGTGACCCTCAAATGTACCACCTGGGTCATTTCTTCTTTGTGGTGGATCCGGATGCGTTCGTGGGACAGGAAACCTTCAGGAAAATCGCAGGTGATATCTGCAGGGCTTTAAGACAGTCGAAGAAGGGGCCTGGGAGCGAACGGATTTATACCGCGGGAGAAAAAGAGTATCTTGCATGGTTAGAGCGTAAAGATAAAGGCGTACCGGTCGGGGAGTCTGTACAGAAAGAACTGATTGAGGTCAGGAATAAGCTGGGATTGGAGTATCGTTTCCCGTTTGAAGGGTAGAGGATGAGATGGATAAAATAGCGATTGTTTATTTAGCAGACGGATTTGAAGAATGCGAAGCATTGCTTGCTGTGGACCTGGTTCGGGTAATGGCCGGAGAAAGTGAAGTGGAAAGAATAAAAACAGCAATTTGTTATGACGGGAGATAAGAACCGATACATATTCGGTCTATTTTGTTACAGTATTTGCAGTTGAATGAAACTCTATGGAAATGTATAATAAGTTTACAGAGATTCTAAGAAGGAGGGAGACTAATGGAAAAGCGTTTTAAGGCGAAAGAGATTGCAAGCTTTTACATTCAGCTTTTAAACAGTATTCCTGATAATTATATAGATAATCTGAAACTGAATAAGATTTTATATTATGCGCAAGCTTGGAGTCTGGTTAAATTCAACAAGCCCTTGTTCGAAGATGAAATTCAGGCTTGGGAGTTTGGACCAGTTATTCCTGATGTTTACCATACTTATAAGTGCTGTGGGAAAGATCCTATTAGAGAAGCAGAGGATTCTTTTGACGAATCGAGTCTTAGTAGTGAAGACTTGGAATTGCTTATAGATGTATACCGTACATATGGGCAGTATACAGGATGGAAACTGAAGGAAATGACTCATAAAAAGCAAGGACCATGGGATCAGGTGTACCAAAAGGGAAAGAATGCAGTGATTTCACTGGAGTCTATCAAATCATATTTTGCTGATAAGGAGTTAGACAGTTTTGATCCAGATAAGCTGAACTTACCTATTATCACCGCAGTTCCTGTAGAATGGGATTCTTCGGAGGATTCCATCTATGATTGAGATGAAAAGGTGGGAGATTTGGGAAGCGGATGTTCCGTATGAGGAAAACAACGGTCATAAAAAACGACCTGTCTTGATTTTGTCAGAGACGGAAGTAATGGTTGTTTCTTTGAAAATGACTTCTCATGAGCCAAGGTATCATAGTATGAATGGTGAGTATGAAGTTATGAAATGGAGAGAGGCTGGTCTTGAAAAACCAACGGTTATACAGTGCAGTAAACGATTAAAGCTGGAAAAGGAAAGATTTACAGGGAAACAGTTTGGCCGGCTGAGCGCTACAGACATTATCGGAATGCAGACTATGCTTGAGTATATGAGCATCAAGGAGTAAGAATTTAGAATTGAGTACAGGTCCGTGGGGGAAGCTTCGATGACAGTACCAATTGATCAAATCCAGCCAGAAGGCAGCGTACCTGTCGATGGCGAGGAGTTATTAAATGGAGGTAGATTCAATGAGAAGTATAGCGATCGACGGACCCTCGGGGGCTGGGAAAACAACAGTGGCCAAGGCTTTGGCGGAACGGATGGGCTACTATTACGTGGACACAGGAGCGATTTACCGGTCGGTAGGACTGTACGTTTCCAGACGGGGCAGCTGCGATGATGTGGAGCTGGTTGAGTCATGCCTTCCAGACATTAAGGTTGATTTGGAATATGGAGAAGACGGACTCCAGCACATGATCCTCAATGGGGAGGATGTGACTGCGGCGATCCGTAACAATGAGGTGTCCGCTTATGCGTCGACCGTTTCGGCTATTCCGGCGGTACGGGACTGTCTGCTGGATATGCAGCGGGAATTGGCCAAAGAGCATAACGTGATCATGGACGGAAGGGACATCGGGACGGTGGTTCTGCCGGATGCGGACGTGAAGATTTACCTGACGGCTTCCGTGGAAGTACGGGCGAAGCGTCGGTGGAAGGAACTGCAGGAAAAGGGTGATACCACGCCGCTGGAAACGGTCATGGAACAGATCGAACAGCGGGACTATGCGGATATGAACCGGGAGGTCGCGCCTCTTCGTCAGGCGGAGGATGCGGTAGTGGTGGACACTTCGGAGCTGAACCTGGAGGAAAGCATCGATGCCGTCTATCAGGTCATCCGTGAAAAGCTGGGGGAAGAAGAAGCGTAACTCCCGGTAGCAAGGAATTATGAGGGAAAACAGCCCGGTCGAAAGACCGGGTTTTTTATGCAGTGTATCAATATGATGTATAGTAATTGCCATTTTAATGTTTTTATGGTATAATCTTTGCTCAACGGGGGGAAAGGAGTGAGAGAATGATTACAACAAAGAAAATCGAGAAACGTTTCGGCGGATATATCTGCCGCCGGTGCATCAATGAAGTATATAAGGTGAATCTGACCCGGCACGATTGTATATACAAGAGCTTTGACGTATGTCCCCGCTGCGGCGTGGAACACAACATCGTCCACGATTTTCGCTCCAGCGGGGTGAGAATCATGAAGAAAGCCAAGGTCGGATTCAGGGCCCGGTACGTAGTGCTGCCCCTGCTGGCGGTTCTGATCATCGGAGGTGCCTTTGTGGCGCATTCCAATTGGGACCTGATCCAGGCAGCCCGGATCGGATTGACGACGGATCTGGAGACGATCCAGCTCCAGCAGAAGGAGAAGGACCAGGCCCTGGCGAAAGAACTGGGGATCGATGGCGTGGTAACGGACGACATGGCGTCCCAGGCAGCAGCGGATCTGGAAGCATATCTGAACGGCGGCGGTTCGGTTTCGGGTGATGGGTCTAACCTGCCCATCAGTTACAGATTCTCCGGCACCGGCGCAAATGGCGGAGGGGAAGGTACTTCCGGCTCCGGATATGGAACGGGAACGCCCGAAAAGGACATTATCGCCACTTACACAGCACAGCTCTATGGTCTCCGGGATGTGTTCCAGGGAAGACTGAACGGATTGATGGATCAGGCGCGGGCGGAATACGCTGCGCTGCCGGAAGAAGAGCAGACCAGTTCAGCGAAGCGTTCCATTATAAACTCTAAAATTGGCCAGGGTGAAGCCATGGAAGAGCAATGCGATGCAATGGTGGATGCTTACCTGAAGCAGATGGAAAGTGAACTGAAGGCCGCCGGCCAGAGCACGGATTCCGTGAAAGAGCTTCGGGACTATTACGAAGAAACCAAGATCAATCAGAAAGCAGCGTACATGGCACAGGCACGAAACAGTTAACAGGTAACAGTGAAAGAGTGTAAATATTCAGCGGTAGAAAGGAGCAGCGAATAGCGAAGAAATTACTGAGTTTATTCCTGTCGGTCGCAATGATCGTGACGATGATCCCGGCAATGGCATTTGCAGAAGATGAACCGGCACCGACGTATTATACGGTGACGTTGCATCCTGAGCGAAGCGAAGGATCTAAGCCGGCGGGCAAGCCCCGCCGGCCTTTGTGTTTCTGTCAAAAATTTGTGCGATTTGACAAGGTGTGGTAAAATAATAAAGATACACATTAGAAGGCTTTGGGAGGAAGCGGATGATTTTTTCATCGTATCTTTTTATCTTTGCGTTTTTCCCCATCGTGTTTGCGGGGTTTTCCCTGCTGCGGATGCTGAAAAAACGTTACCTGACAAAAGTATGGCTGGTGGCGGCGTCGCTGATCTTTTACGGGATCGGGCAGCCGGATTTCCTGGGCGTGTTCCTGGCCTCCATCGTGGTCAACTTCCTGATTTTGAAGGTGATCAACCGTCTGAAAAACCGGTTTGGCCGCGGGTTTTTCCTGCTGCTGGCGGTGGTGTGGAACATTGGCCTGTTAGGGTATTTCAAGTACACCAACTTCTTCCTGGAGAACATCAATGCGGCGTTCCATACGGCCTTCCCCATGATGGACATTCTTTTGCCCATCGGCATTTCCTTCTTCACCTTCCAGATACTGGCTTTTACCATCAGCCTGTTCCGGAAGGACTGCGAGATGCCCACGCTGCTGGATTACATGTGCTATGTGACCTTCTTCCCGCAGCTGATCGTGGGGCCGGTGGTGAAGCACGAAGAGCTGATGCCGCAGATCGAAGAGAACCGCTTTATGGTCCTGAAACCGGAGAACATCTGCCGGGGGACCCTGCTGTTTTCCGTGGGCTGCGCCAAGAAAATTTTGATTGCGAACCCCATGATCGACTACGCCACGGCCTTTTATGGCGGCAATGTTGCCGGCGCTTCGGCGGCGGAGACCTGGTGCGGGGTGATGTGCTTTGTGTTTGCGTATTACTTCGACTTTTCCGGGTACATCGACATGGCCCGGGGGCTGGGGCACCTGTTCGGGATCGAGCTGCCGGTCAACTTCGATTCGCCTTATAAAGCGACGGATTTCGGCGACTTCTGGCGGAAGTGGAACATCACCATTTCACGGTTCTTCTATGAATCGATCTTTGACAATATCTTCCGTTTCGGGGACGGTTACATCAAGCTGGTCTTTGCCGTCATGGCGACCTTCCTGGTGTCCGGGCTCTGGCATGGGGCCGGCTGGCATTTCATCGCCTGGGGCGCCGTGAACGGGGTGCTGGTATGCGTGGCGAACATCCGGACGATCAAGCGGCGAAAGGCGCTGCCGAAGGGACTGGCCATTTTCATGACCTTCTTTATCGGGGCGGTGATCCGTGTGCTCTTCGACTGCAAGGACCTGGTACAGGCGCTGCAGGTGTACCGGAATATGTTCGACGTAAGAGCCTTTGCGGGATGGAACGAACTGGCGGGATTCGCCGGGGACAACCTGTCCATTCTGGGTCTTCTGGTGCTGTCGGCAGTGATCTGCTTTGCCCTGCCGAATTCCAACCGGATCTCCCATCTCCGTGTATTCAAATTCAGACATGCGGCTGCGGCCGGCGCACTGCTGGCGGTCAGCATTATGTATATGACGAAAGTCTCGGCATTTTTGTATTTTAACTTTTAGAGGTGGACGATGAGTCTTAAGAAGTATATCCGAATATTCATAACCGTGTTCCTGCTGGTGATCGGTTTGTTCGTGGGTTTCAATGTGGTGACGGACCCCTTCGGGGTTTTCGGCGACCCGGTGATGAAGTGGTACGACTACGACATGACCATGAACCCGCGGGTGGCCAAGATCGGCTACCTGGACCGGCATTACGGGGAATACGATTCCTACATTCTGGGCAGTTCCAAGGCTTCCTCGATTTCGGTGGAAGACCTGAACAAGTATATGGACGCCAGCTTCTATAACATGACCTGGTACGGAGGCGACCTGAAGGACGAGGAGCAGCTGGCGGAGTATATCACGGAGCATTACAACGTGAAGAACCTGGTGCTGCTGGTGGATCCCCAGGACGCGGTCAGCTACAATTTCGAGGAAGACAAGATCAAGGGGAACATGCACTGCAAGGTGGACGGTTCGTCGAAGCTGAAGTTCTACAGCCGCTACCTGTTCGCCAATCCCTCCTACGGGATCGACAAGATCAAGAGCAAACGGGAACGGGGCTACCTGGTGACCGTGAAGGATGTTTACGTGGCTGAGACCGGCTGCTACAACAAG
>JAFWFI010000158.1 GCA_017515705.1 Bacillota bacterium | reverse complement strand
TATTCAGATAATGTGCAGGTGTATAAGCTGAACAAGGACGGAAACGGCTATGACATCAGCGACATCAGCGCGGTCAAAAAGAAGAGTTATGTCCGGTGCTTCGATATTACGGACGATGATGTGACGGAAGCCAACATCATTTTCGTCAAATCCAACTAAAAAAGAAAGCAATGATGAGGACGGCCTTCGGGCCGTTCTCTTGTTAATGGGCGCAAAACCGGCGGAATGAGTTTTTGTCATGGTTTCATTTGAAAAAAAGAGGCTTAGGCACCGGAAGAATATGATATAATGGAGTCGAGTAGAGTGTGTGGAAGGAGAATACCATGAAAGAATTTGAAACCATAATTTACAGAAGAGAAGGACCCATCGCCTACGTGACCATCAACCGGCCCAAGGCGATGAATGCGCTGAACATGCAGGTGATCCATGAACTGGGTCAGGCGCTTCAGGAAATCGAGGCGGACCGGAACATCCGGGTCGTCATCTTTACCGGTGAAGGCAGGGCTTTTGTTGCCGGGGCGGACATCGCGCAGATGGTGGGATTCACCCAGGAAGAAAGCCGGGAAATGTCCATAAAGGGATCGGATGTCATGCTTCGGATCGACCATATGGAAAAGGTCACAATCGCTGCGGTGAACGGGTATGCCCTGGGAGGAGGCTGCGAACTGGCCTTATGCTGCGACCTTCGCGTCGCATCGGAAAAGGCGATGTTCGGGCAGCCGGAAGTAGCCCTCGGCATTATGCCGGGATTTTCCGGGACTCAGCGGCTTCCGCGGGCGGTCGGACCGGCCAGAGCGAAGGAAATCATCCTGACCGGAGACCCCATCACGGCGGAAGAAGCGTACCGGATCGGGCTGGTGAACAAGGTGGTTCCCCACGAATCCCTGATGGAAGAAGCGGAAAAGATGGCGCAGCGAATCCTGAAAAACGCACCCATTTCCGTGCGCTATGCCAATACGGCGATTCAGCGGGGCAGTGAGCAGAACATCGAGACCGGGATCATCATCGAAAGCAGCCTGTTCGACATGTGCTTCGGCACGGATGACCAGAAGGAAGGAATGGCCGCATTCCTGGAAAAGAGAAAAGCGGTATTTACGGATAAATAACAAGGAGGCAGAACAATGGCAAAAATCCAATCCATCGGCGTGCTGGGTTCCGGGACCATGGGTTCCGGCATCATCCAGGTGCTGGCACAGAACGGTTATGAAGTCTATTACCGGGCCAGACGGGAGGAGTCTGTGGTCGGCGGCCTGGAAACGGTCAAAAAGAATCTGGACAGAATGGTCCGGAAGGAACGTATTACGGAAAAAGAACGAGATGAGGCACTGGCAAGGATCCATGGTTCCACCGAACTGGATATTCTCCGGGGCGTGGACCTGGTAATCGAGTCCACCACCGAAGACCTGGAATCCAAGAAAGAACTGTTCAAGGCGCTGGACGCGCTGCTGGATACGGACGTGATTCTGGCGACGAACACATCGTCCCTGTCCATCACGGAAATCGCCTACGTCACCAGTCGGCCGGAAAAGGTCATCGGAATGCATTTCTTCAACCCGGTGCCGGTCATGTCGCTGGTGGAAGTCATCCGGGGCCTGATGACGTCGGATGAAACGAACAGCATCATCATCGACCTGTCCCGGAATCTGGGGAAGACCCCGGTGGAAGTGGAAGAAGCCGCCGGCTTCGTGGTCAACCGGATCCTGATTCCCATG
>JAFWFI010000018.1 GCA_017515705.1 Bacillota bacterium | reverse complement strand
TGGGTGACGTAGACCATTCCCGGCATGACGATGTGGTTCCAGGCTTCATCCCCCCGGTACTTCAGGCAATAGCTGCGGATATCCTCCGCAGTGATTTTTCCCCTTTCACAGGGAAGGGGCAGGACCTTGTGGCCGTTGTGCTCGATGGCCCCGGCTTCGTGGACGCTGATGTGGCCTTCTGCCGAGGACAGGACTCCCTGGTAGGGCTGCAGCATGGCAGTGATGACCGTGGCGTTGGTCTGGGTGCCGCCGGCCAGGAAGAAGATTTCCGCATCCGGGACTTCGCAGGCCTCCCGGATGCGGTTCCGGGCCGCTTCGGAAATCGGATCTGTCCCGTAGCCGGTTGAATTCATCAAATTCGTCTCGTTCAGGGCTTCCATCACCTTCGGATGGGCCCCGGCCATATAATCGGAGCAGAAATTCGGCTTCTGCCCGGCCATTGCTTTATAATCAGTTTTCATAACGGTTTTCTCCTTTGTGGTTTCTGAGAACAGTATACCATCAAACCGAAAGGCTCTTCAATCTCCAATCTTTTATCTTGTATCTTTTTACAACTCTGTTATAATGAAGACAATTTAACAGGTAAGATATGGTGAAATAAATATAGGAGGAGAGAAGATGTTTATCAGCGATATTTATACCACAAAGCCGGAGGATGAGAGAGGCGCACTGGAAATGAAAGTGTATGAGGAACTGGAACGGCTGAATATCAAATACGAAAGAGTGGACAATGACTCCGTGGAAGCCATGGAGGAATGCGTGGATATCAGCGCAAAGCTGGGAGCGGAGATCCGCAAGACCATCGTGGTCTGCAACAAGAAAAAGCAGTTTTTCCTGGTGATCCTGCCGGCGGATAAGCGCTTTGACTCGAAACTCTTTGCCTCTTACGCCCGGACACCGAGGGTATCCTTCGCCTCCGCGGAGGAAATGGAAGAGGTCATCGGGCTGACGCCGGGCGAAGCTTCCGTCATGGGGATCCTGAACGATCCGGATGGCAAGGTGAAGGTCTTCATTGACAAGGCCGTGGCGGACGCAGAGTGGTTTGCCTGCAATCCCGGGGCCAACACCACCCATATCAAATTCAAGACGAAGGACCTGGTCAAGACCTTCCTCCCGAAAGAAGGCCACAAGCCGGAAATCTTCATGCTGTAGATCACAGCGGGCAATTTAAAAGCCCGGAGCGCGAAAGCGTCCGGGCTTCGTTGTTTTTGATCAGGAATACAGAGAAACGTCATGGGTGGAGGCGTCCCGAATCATCCGGTATACCACGATGTACATGATGGCGACAAAGGCGTAGAATACGATGGTGGATGCCGTCGAGCTGATCATGGCGCAGGAGTCGTAGAATCCGTGAAGGAACACGGCGATCAGGTAACCTGCAATCAGGTTACTCCTGCAGCCGGCATAGTCGCCCCGGACTTCGCATCGTTTGGCCCGGGCGTAGAAGATGCCCATAAAGACGGAGAATCCCAGGTGCCCGGGAATGGCGAAAAGGGCCCGGACGAGTATGACGGAAATGCCGTAGCTGAAAACATAGCCGATGTTTTCAAAGGCGGCAAAGCCGAGCGATACGAAGGCAGAGTAGACGATCCCGTCGAAAAGATGGGAAAAACTCGGGTCGTTCCAGCTGCGGCGCTTCAGGAAGAAGAGTTTGGTCCCTTCCTCCGCAGCGGCTACTACCAGGAAGGCCAGCAGAATGAAGTATACCGGGCTGCGGGAGCTGATGCCGGTATTCAGCACCATGGTGCCGAAGGTCTCCAGAGCAATGGAGGCCACGGCGGCCAGGATTCCGCCGATCACCAGGGCTTTCAGCAGATAGCCCGGCTCCTTTTCCACCTTGTCTTTATCGTATATGTATTTCATCAGAAACAGTGCGGGGATAAGGGCGCCGGCTATGTACAGCGGCATCATCAGTCCCAGCCCCAAATTGGGTGCATACATTTCCAATTCCTCCTCTTTTCCATATTTAAATATATTATCGGTTATTTTGAGAGGGATTTCAAGAGCGGTTTTGGGAAGGCGGAGAGCGGGGGCCCTGAGCGAGAGCATCCGAGGGGGAAAGCATACAGCTCTTCAAACAACCCGCTCATCGGATTTTCTCTTCATTGAAATCCCTGCTGTCCTTATCAAAAAGGTGAGGAAAAAGAAGTTTGACATTTGTCGAAATTTGTGATAGAAATATTCTGATAACGAGCGCCCTCGGGAGAGGGTATTATTATAGAATACAGGGGGAAACCAAAATGGATTTATCTTTTGACAAGATGTCTCACAAAGCACAGCGCGCGGCACTGGGGCTGATGGCGGACAGATTGCTGAAGCATATCAACAAGGACCGCGAAAAGGCGTATCTGGAAATCGTCAGCATCGCGGAAAAATTCTACGGCGACGGCATTGCCAAGGAAAGCTACGACAAGGTCCGGGAAGGCCTGCAGGACCCGAACAACAAATGGGTTCGGTTCATCAACCGGGTCATAGATGAGACCAACCCGAACGTGGCCAAGACACTGGCACTGAACCTGGGCTACGAAGCCTTCTTCCGGGGTACCCGGGAGATCCGGAAAAACCGGAAGGTTTACGACTGCAACATCCCGTGGCTGATCCTCTTCGACCCCACCTCCGCCTGCAACATGCACTGCGCAGGGTGCTGGTCCGGGACTTACGGCCACAAATACAATCTGGAATACGAGTACATGGACAAGATCATCACCCAGGGCAAGGAACTGGGGGTCTATCTCTACATGCTCACCGGCGGCGAACCGCTGGTAAAGAAAAAGGAGATTCTGCAGCTGGCGAAGAAGCACTATGACGTGGAATTCGCCATCTTCACCAACTCCACCTTCATCGACGAAGCCTTCTGCAAGGAAGTGCTGCAGTTGGGCAACATCACCTTCCTTCTTTCCATCGAAGGCACGCCGGACACCAATGACGCCCGCCGGGGCGACGGCCACTACCAGGCGGTCATGAACGCCATGGACCTGCTCCAGAAGTACGGGATCATCTTCGGCACATCCATCTGCTACACCCGGGAGAACGTGGAAGCCGTCACCAGTGACGAGTTCCTGAGAATGATCGCGGACAAGGGCGCCCGGTACGGGTTCTTCTTCCACTATATGCCGGTGGGGAACAATGCGGTTCCGGAACTGATGCCCACGGTGGAACAGCGGAAATACATGATCGAACGGCTGCGTTATGTCCGGTCTCCGGAATGCGACATCGAGTTCTTCCCGATGGACTTCCAGAACGACGGGGAAGCGGTCGGCGGCTGCATCGCCGGCGGAAGAAACTACTTCCACATCAATTCGGCGGGAGACGCGGAACCCTGCGTATTTATCCACTATTCCGACGCCAACATCAAGGAAATGGATCTTCTGGAGATCCTGCAGAGCCCGCTGTTCATGGCTTACCACAACGAACAGCCCTTCAATCACAACCATCTGCGGCCCTGCCCGATGCTGGAAAATCCGAATATCATCGAGGAGATGGTGCACCGGACCAAGGCCAAGAGCACAAACCTGGAATCCATCGAACCGGTGGAAGACCTGGTAGCGAAGTGCCGGGATTATGCGGAGACCTGGAAGCCGGAGGCGGAACGCATCTGGGAGAGCCAGGAACACAAGGAACGGCAGTACGAAAACTACAAAGGCTGGAAGAAGGCCGAATAATCATGCACGGATGCCCGGGACTTCGGTCCCGGGCTTTTTATTCAGAAAGGAATTACAATGGATATCAGGCATGCGTATATCGAGAAAGGCAGCGGGGAGCCGCTGATCATGCTTCACGGGAACGGGGAGAGCAAGGAGTATTTCGAGCATCAGATCCCGTATTTTGCAAAGGACTACCGGGTAATCGCCCCGGACACCCGCGGTCACGGGGAGACGCCGAAGGGGACGAAGCCCTTCAAACTCTGGCAGTTCGCGGAGGATCTGAAGGACTTCATGGATGAAAAGGGCATCGAAAAAGCGAACCTGCTGGGATTTTCGGACGGTGGCAACATCGCCCTGCTGTTTGCGCTGAAATACCCGGAGAAGGTGAGCCGGATGATCCTGAACGGGGCAAACATTTTCCCGGAAGGAATGGCGGAGCCGGATTTCAGCAAAATCGTGGCCGCGTATGAACGCAACAAGGCGGCGCTGCCGGAACACCCGGAAAAGCAGGACCGGTTCGATATGCTGGCGCTGATGGTGGAGGAACCGCATATTGATCCGGCGGATCTGCAGGCCTTGAAAATGCCGGTGCTGGTGATCGCCGGCACGGAGGATGCCATTCGGGAGGAACACACCCGGCTCATCGCGGAAAACATCCGGGGAGCGGAACCGGTTTTCATCGAAGGGGACCACTTCATCGCACATGAGAAAGCGGAGGCGTTCAATCGTGCCGTGGAAAGATTTCTAAAGGAATAAAAGGATTGACGGGGTTTTTTGCGGGTGATAGACTACAGTTAAGAAGGTATCGTTATTAAAACGGATAAGGAGAGATTGATATGGCAAACAAGTATGCGGGAACCAAAACCGAACAGAATTTATGGGAAGCCTTTGCAGGCGAATCCATGGCGAGAAATAAGTATACGTATTTTGCATCACGGGCGAAGAAGGCCGGCTATGAGCAGATCGCAGCCATCTTCCAGAAGACCGCGGATAATGAAAAGGAACACGCGGAACTGTGGTTCAAGGCGCTGGGTGAATTAGGCGACACCCCGGAAAACCTGCTGCACGCAGCAGAGGGTGAGAATGCGGAGTGGACCGATATGTATGCCCGGATGGCGAAGGAAGCGGACGAGGAAGGCTTCCACGAGCTGGCGGAACAGTTCCGGGGCGTAGCGGCGATCGAAAAAGCACATGAGGAACGCTACCGCAAGCTTCTGGCGAACATCGAGGCGATGGAAGTATTCAAAAAGAGCGGCGTAACCATCTGGGAATGCCGGAACTGCGGCCACATCGTTGTGGGAACAGAGGCGCCGGAAGAATGCCCGGTCTGCCATCATCCGCAGGCGTACTTCGAAGTGCGGGCGGAGAACTACTGATCCTGTTCGGACGGAAGGAGAACAAAAATGGCATTATACAAATGTAAAGTATGCGGGTATGTATTCGATGAAGAATACCATGGCCGGGATATCAAGTCGCTGGGATCCTGCCCGCTGTGCGCAAAACCGATCGAGAACCTGGTGCCGGCCGAAGAAGCAGTGAAAGAGGAGGAACCGTTTGTGGGAAACGCGGTATACAAATGCAGCATCTGCGGTTATGTCTATGATGAAGCGAAAGAAGGCAAACCGTTTTCAACATTAAAAGAATGCCCGGTGTGCAAACAGCCGCCGGAAAAGTTCGAACTGATTTCCGGTGAACCCGAAGCGCCGGCGGAAGCCCCCTGCGAGGCCTGCGGCGCATTGGATTACGACCCGCAGTTCGTCCGCAGGGATCCCTCTGCCCGTTATATGGCGGAAATCCACGAAATGGCGGTGTCGGGGCATTCCATTCATGCGGCCATGAGCACCCAGATGAAAATGCCGAACTGGGATGACATCCTGATTTTGGGCGCCCAGCTGGATCCGCCGCCCCTCAACGACGGGGACGAAGTGGATACCACGGTGGTCATCGGCAAAAATGCAAAGAAACCCATGATCTTAAAGAACCCGGTCTATATTTCCCACATGTCCTTCGGGGCACTGTCGAAGGAAGTAAAGATCGCCCTGTCCAAGGGCAGCGCCATGGCAGGTTCCGCCATGTGCAGCGGCGAAGGCGGCATCCTGCCGGAGGAAATGGCTGCGGCGGACAAGTACATTTTTGAATACGTACCGAACAAATACAGCGTGACGGAAGAAAACCTGAAGAATGCGGACGCCATCGAAATCAAGATCGGCCAGGGGACGAAGCCCGGCATGGGCGGCCATCTCCCCGGCGACAAGGTGACGCCGGAAATCGCGGCGCTCAGAGGGAAGAAAGTCGGCGAGGACGTTCAGAGCCCCTCCAAATTCCCGGAAATCAATTCCAAGGTGGACCTGAAAGAACTGGTGGAAGACCTGCGGTTCCGTTCCAACGGACGTCCCATCGGCGTTAAGATCGCTGCCGGGCGCATTGAACGGGATCTGGAATTCGCAGTCTTTGCGGAACCGGATTTCATCACCATCGACGGCCGGGGCGGCGCCACGGCTTCCAGCCCCTATTTCTTAAGAGAGGCGACCAGCGTGCCGACCATTTATGCGCTGCACCGGGCGAGAAAGTACCTGGACAGCATCCACTCCGACATTACGCTGGTGATCACCGGCGGACTGAGAGTATCGGCGGACTTTGCCAAGGCCATCGCCATGGGCGCAGACGCCATTGCAGTAGCGTCGGCGGGACTCATTGCGGCGGGTTGCCAGCAGTACCGGATCTGCGGTACCGGTGCCTGTCCGGTGGGCGTAGCCACTCAGGATCCGGAACTGAGAAGCCGGATGAACATCGATGCGGCGGCTCAGAGAGTGGCCAACTTCCTGAAGGTATCCCTGGAAGAACTGAAGACCTTTGCCCGGATCACCGGCCACGAACGTCTGCATGACCTGTGCGTGGACGACCTGTGCACCATCAACCGGGAAATCTCCGAATTTACCGATATACCCCATGCATAAGTAAACCGGAGACCGGAGACTAAAGACTGGAGAAGATTTATGGCAAGAGTATATACATCTGTGGACCAGCTGATCGGGCGCACTCCGCTGCTGGAACTGACGAATATTGAAAAAGAACTGGGACTGAAGGCAAAGATCCTGGCAAAACTGGAAAACATGAACCCCGGCGGCAGCGCCAAGGACCGGGTAGGCAAGATGATGATCGATGATGCGGAAAGCCGGGGCGTGCTGAAGCCCGGCGCCACCATTATCGAGCCAACCTCCGGCAATACCGGCATCGGCCTGGCGGCGGTGGCGGCGGCCAGAGGCTACCGGGCCATCATCGTGATGCCTGACACCATGTCCATGGAGCGGCGGCTGCTGATGAAGGCGTTCGGCGCGGAACTGGTGCTGACGGAAGGCGCGAAGGGAATGGCGGGAGCCATTGAAAAGGCGGAAGAACTGTCAAAGGAGATTCCCGGCAGTTTCATTCCCGGCCAGTTCGTCAACCCGGCCAACGCCATGGCCCACCGGCTCACCACCGGACCGGAAATCTGGGAAGACACCGACGGGGACGTGGATATCTTCGTGGCCGGCGTGGGCACCGGCGGCACCATCACCGGCGTGGGACAGTACCTGAAGGAACAGGAACCGGCTGTCAAAGTGGTGGCGGTGGAACCGGCAGGTTCGGCGGTCCTCTCCGGGAAGCCGGCAGGCCCCCACAATCTGCAGGGCATCGGCGCGGGCTTCATCCCCGAAGTCCTGGACACCTCTGTATACGATGAGATCATTCCCATCGAGAACGAGGAGGCTTACGAGGCAGGCAGGATGCTGGGCCGAAAGGAAGGAGTGGTCTGCGGGATCACTGCGGGCGCAGCCCTCTGCGCAGCTATCCAACTGGCAAAACGCCCGGAGAACGAAGGCAAGACCATCGTGGCCCTGCTGCCGGATACCGGCGACCGGTACCTGTCAACGGAATTGTTTGCGGAATAG